>NZ_JBHVXZ010000119.1:0-31084 GCF_042881395.1 Amycolatopsis sp. NPDC058278
GCGGGAAAGCGTGCCTTGACCCGGCGTGCCGGCCGCTGATGCGGCTGCGTATCGGTTCGGCAGGGGGGTGTGCTCGGGGGCCTGGTCCGTGGGGCTGGCTTCGCGCGGTTCACCTTCGGGGGCTCCCGGCTAACCTCGGCCCGCGCCCGCGCCCGCGCCCGCGCCCGCGCCAGTGGCTGCGGCTCGTACACGCTGCGCGGCGGGACCTCGCCCGGCTTCCGCGGGCTGATGACGTGGTCGATCAACTGGGACAGGTACTACGGCTGGGAGTTCCAGAACAGCCACGAGCCGTTCCTGAACGCCCTGCCGTGACCGTCGGCGGTGTGCCCCGCCGCTCCGGTGGGGCACACTGCTCAAGTGGTGAAGCCGCCGGAGGGCGAGTCCGTGCTCTCGCGCGTCGTCCGCATCTTCGAGACGTTCGGGCCGGACACGCCGGCGCTGCGCGTCACCGACATCGCGCGGGGCGCGAACCTGCACGTCGCGACGGCGTCGCGGCTGGTCGAAGAGCTGGTCGGGCACGGCTGGCTGCGGCGTGACCCCGACCGGAAGATCCGCGTGGGTGTCCGGCTGTGGGAGCTGGCGTCCCGCGCCTCGCCGACGCTCGGGCTGCGCGAAGCGGCGATGCCGTTCATGGAGGACCTGCACGCCGTCGTCGGGCACCACACCCAGCTCGCGGTCCTCGAGGACCGCGAGGTGCTGTTCGTCGAGCGGCTCTCGGCGCCCGGCGCGATCGTCAACGTGACCCGGGTGGCCGGGCGGCTGCCGCTGCACGCGTCGTCGTCCGGGCTGGTGCTGCTCGCCCACGCGCCCTCTGAACTGCAGGAACAAGTGCTGGCGGGCCCGCTGGAAGCCTTTCGCCGCACGACGCTGACCGAGCCGGTGCGGCTGCGCCGGTTCCTCGCCGACGTCCGGCGGAACGGCTACGCGTTCTGCGCCGGGTTCATCGACGAAGAGACGACGGGGATCGCCGTGCCGCTGCGCGGGCCGTCCGGCGAGGTGGTCGCGGCGCTGTCGGTGATCGTGCCCAACGACCGGAACGCGCGCACGCAGATCCCGGCGCTGCGGGCCGCGGCGCGCGGCATCTCGCGGGCGATGGGAAATTCCTCTCACTGAATGAGAATGCACTGGTGGCGGGCGGTGCCGCCGAGCCATGCTCGGGATTCTGTCGCGGGAAAGGACGTGCTCCAGTGCGCACCCAAGTCGTCATCGTCGGCGCCGGCCCGGCCGGGCTGCTGCTGTCCCACCTGCTCGGTCTCGAAGGCATCGACTCGGTGCTGCTCGAACGGCAGACCGCGGAGTACGTCCAGGCGCGCATCCGCGCCGGCATCCTCGAGGCGGGGACGGTGGAACTCCTGCGGGACGTCGGCCTCGGCGCCCGGCTCGACGTCGAGGGCATGGAGCACCGCGGCATCCACCTGCAGTGGCCGGAGCACCGGCACCACGTCGACTTCACCGGCCTCATCGGACGGTCGGTGACGGTCTACGGGCAGACCGAGGTGACCAAGGACCTGATGGCGGCGCGGGAAAAGGCGGGCCGCCCGGCGTACTACTCGGCCGCCGACGTCACCCTGCACGACGTCACCGGCACGCCGTCGGTGACCTTTGTGGACGATTCCGGTGTCGCGCGGCGGATCGACGCGGACGTCGTGGTCGGCTGCGACGGCTTCCACGGGCCGAGCCGGGCGTCCGTTCCGGAACCGCAGGTCTGGGAGCGGGCGTACCCGTTCGCGTGGCTGGGCGTGCTGGCCGACGTCGCGCCGTCGACGGACGAGCTGATCTACGCCTGGCACCCGGACGGGTTCGCGATGCACAGCATGCGTTCGCCGCGGGTGAGCCGGTTCTACCTGCAGGTGACGCCGGACGAGGACATCGCGCAGTGGAGCGACGACCGGATCTGGACGGCGCTGTCCGAACGGCTCGGGGTGCCGGGCTGGACGCTGGAGACCGGGACGATCACGGAGAAGAGCGTCCTCCCGATGCGGAGCTTCGTGACGACCCCGATGCGCCACGGGAACCTCTACCTGGCCGGGGATGCGGCGCACATCGTGCCGCCGACGGGGGCGAAGGGGCTGAACCTGGCGGTGGCGGACGTCGCCCTGCTGGCGCGGGCCCTGACGGCGTCGTTCCGTGGCGACGAGCGCCTCGTGGACGCGTACTCGGAGACGGCGTTGCGGCGAGTCTGGCGCTGCACGCACTTCTCGTGGTGGATGACGTCGATGCTGCACCGCCACGGCGACGACTTCGACGCCCAGCTCCAGCTCGCCCAGCTCCACCGCACGGTGACGTCGACGGCCGCGAAGACCGAACTGGCCGAAAACTACGCCGGCCTGCCCCTGTAGCCGATCCTCCCGGTCCGGTCGCACTCTCGCTGACGGCTGTCAGGGCTGAGGTGGCGGCTCGTCTTCCGCGCCGGCGTCCTCACCGGCCGGAGCAGTCTTCGGCAGCCGGACGGTGAACGTCGATCCGGTGTCCACTTCGGACTCGACAGTCACCGTGCCGCCGTGCGCCGCCACGAGGTGGCGGACGATGGCGAGACCGAGCCCGCTGCCACCGGTCTGGCGGCTGCGGGACTTCTCGGCCCGCCAGAACCGGTCGAACACGTGCGGCAGGTCCTCGGCGGCGATGCCGGAGCCGGTATCCGCCACCGCGAGCGTCACTTCGTCCACAGTGGACGACACCCGGATCGTCACCCGGCCGCCGGGCGGCGTGTGCCGGATCGCGTTCGTCACCAGGTTGCCGACGACCTGCCGGAGCCGGACCGGGTCGGCCGGCAACGTGGCTTCGCCGAGCGCTTCGACGGTGAGCGTGACACCGCCGGCGACGGCCCGGTCGGCGTGCGCTGCGGCGACGTGGCCGGCCAGCTCCGCCGCGTCGAGGGGCTCGGGGTACAGGCGCAGCTGCCCGGCGTCGGCCGCGGCGAGGTCCTGCAGGTCGTCGACGATGTGCTGCAGCAGCACGGTCTCCTCGAGCAGCGACGCGCTCAGCGCCCGGTCGAACGGGAGGTGCCCGTCTTCGGCGGCCTCCAGCCGGCCGCGGATGACGTTGAGCGGGTTGCGCAGCTCGTGGGCGATGTCGCTGACCATCGCCTTGCGCTGCTCCTCGATGCGCTCGCGCCGCGCCGTGAGGTCGTTGAACGCGGCGGCGAGGTACCCGACCTCGTCGCGGGACTTCACCGGGGCCGGCCGGTCCTGCTGCGCGGCCTCGGTCAGCGCCCGCAGCGGGCGCGACAGCCGCCGCGCGACGAGCGCGGTCAGCGCGACGGCCAGCACCAGCACGCCACCGGTCACCGCCAGGATCCGGGTGAGGTTCTCCCGCGACAGCGTGAACGTCGGCAGCGGCGACCCGCCGGGGCCGAGCGTGAACAGCAACGCGGGCGGGGCGACGTACGGCGCGAGCTGCTCGCGGCGCGCCGAGTCGAGGCAGTCCTGGACCGGCCGCTGATCGGGGACGTCGAGGACCTCCAGGTCGAGGCCGAGCTTCACCTCTCCGCCGCCCTGGTTCTGCAGGCAGCGGTTGACGGCGTCGTTCAGGCCCGTCAGCGCGGCCTGCTCGGTCGGGGTGGGGACGGCCAGCTCGAAGAGCCCGCACTTGCCCGCGTAGTAGCGGACGGAGAGCGGGTCGAGCCCGGTGAGCTGCGGCCGCCCGCTCGGCGAGTCGCGCACCTGACCGGGCAGGCCGAACTGGGCGAGGCAGGCGGTGGCCTTCCTGGCCACCGCGGCGAGTTCCTCGCGTTCGGGCGGGGGCAGCTTGAACGGGCCGGCGGCGCGCGGGTCGATGCCGCTCGTGCCGGCCTCGGGCAGCAGCACCGGGTCGACGTGCAGGGGGTCGACCGACGCGGTCGCCTTGACCGGCAGGGTGACCGGCGCGCCGCCGGAGTCGCCGAGGACGCGCCGGTCGAGGGTGGTCAGCACGACCCGGCGGCCGGTCTGTTCCGACAGCGCCCGCAGCCGGGGGCCGACCTGGTCCCACGTGTGGTTCACCGCGGCGAAGCCGAGCAGCTCGGTGTAGATCGTCGCGTCGCCGGAGAGGGCCTGGCCCTGCTCCTGCTGGATCGCGCGGGTGGTGGTCTGCACGGCCAGCCACGCGGTCGCCGCGATGGAGGCGAGCGCGATGAGCAGGGAGACGGCGGTGAGCCGGACGACCAGGCTGCGCCGCCTCGGGAAGCTGTGCTGACGCGCCCTCGGCTGAGAAGAGCGCCTCGGGCTAGGTGTCATCTTCCGCCGTCAGCTTGTAGCCGACCCCGAAGACGGTCCGCAGGTGGACGGGCTTCTGCGGGTCCGGCTCGATCTTCTTCCGCAGGTTGAGCACGTGGACGTCGATGATCCGGGTGCTGACGAACCGGTCGTCGCCGCGGGTCAGTTCGAGCAGCTGCCGGCGGGTGAACACCCGGCCCGGCTGCCGGATCAGCGTCTCGAGCAGCTGGAACTCGCCCGGCGTCGTCTCCACCGGGCGGCCGCCGACCGACACCTCGTGCCGCACCGGGTCGAGCCGCAGCCGGCCCGCGCGCAACGCGGTGTCGGGCGGCTCGCGGCGCCCGGCGGTCCGCCGCAGCAGCGTCCGGACCCGGGCCATCAGCTCGCGCGGGCTGTACGGCTTGGTCAGGTAGTCGTCGGCGCCGAGGTCGAGGCCGAGCAGCAGGTCGTCCTCGGTGGCGCGGGCGGTGAGCATCAGGACCGCGACGTCGGACTCCTGCCGCAGGATCCGGCAGACGTCGAGGCCGTCGACCTTCGGCATCATCACGTCGAGGACCAGCAGGTCGGGGCGGTCGCGCCGGGCCTCGTCGAGCGCCGCCCGGCCGTCCGCGGCCAGCACCACGGTGTGGCCTTCGCTTTCGAGGTAGAGCCGGAGGACCTCGGCCTGCTTCTCGTCGTCCTCCGCGACCAGTACACGTGCGCACACGGCGTCGAGGGTAGGCGTCCTGACGCGGTGGCCACCCGATCCTGACCGGATCTTCACACCTCGGCGCACGAGCCAGGTCTTTGTCAAAGTGTTGACCGCGGTCACGGCGCGCGGAAAGGTCCAATGACAGGGGACGGTCCAGCCTGGGAGGCACCGGTGCGGTTCAGGTTCATGGCGGCGGTGGTCGCGACGGCGGTCATCGGGGCGCCCGCGGTCTCTTCGGCGGCTCCGACAACGATGTCATCACCGCTGGTCGGCGACCCGGCCGCGTACGTCGACCCCCTGATCGGGACCGGCCGCGGCGGCAGCTCGGTCGGCGAGATCAACAACTTCCCCGGGCCGGCGGCGCCGTTCGGGATGATGCAGTTCTCGCCGGACACGCAGGGCGCGTACGCCGGCTACCAGTACCACAGCGACCAGATCCGGGGGTTCAGCCTCGACCACGCCTCGGTCGGCTGCAACGCGTTCGGCGACGTGCCGATCCTGCCGGTCACCGGCGACGTCGGGGCGGCGCCGTGGAACCGCGTCGAGCGCTTCACCCACGACGACGAGCAGGCCGAGCCGGGCTACTACGCCGTGACGCTCGCCGACTCGAAGGTGCGGGCGGAGCTGACCGCCACGACCCGCACCGGGCTCGCCGCGTTCACCTTCCCGGCCGGTTCCACGCCGCAGGTGCTGGTCAAGGGCGGCGCGAGCCTGGCCGGGAACTCGGCCGCCACCTTGACGATCACCGGTGACCGCGAGGTCAGCGGCTCGGCGACCACCGGCAACTTCTGCGGTAAGCCCAACAAGTACACGGTGTACTACGCCATCACCTTCGACCAGCCGTTCACCGCGCACGGCACCTGGGACGGCTCCAGCGTCAAACCCGATACCGACAGCGTGGATTCGCCCAAGGCGGGTGCCTACCTGACGTTCGGTTCCGGGACCGTGCACGCCAAGGTGTCGATGTCCTACGTGGGCGTCGACGGCGCGAAGGCCAACATGGCCGCGGAGGTCCCGGGCTGGGACTTCGGTGCCGTCCGCAAGTCCACAAGGGACCAGTGGACGCAGGCGCTGGGCAAGATCCGGGTCGCCGGCCGCGACCCGGCCCAGCTCAAGACGTTCTACACCGCGCTGTACCACTCCCTGATGCACCCGAACACGTTCGATGACGCCGACGGGCGCTACGTCGGCTTCGACGACCGGATCCGCACCCTGCCGAAGGGGCGGCACCAGTACGCGAACTTCTCCGACTGGGACACCTACCGCTCGCTCGCGCCACTGCACGCCATGCTCTTCCCGAAGGAAGCCAGCGACATGGCGCAGTCACTCACCAACGACGCCGTGCAGGGCGGCTGGTGGCCGCGCTGGCCGATGGCGAACGACTACACCGGCCAGATGACCGGTGACAGCTCGGTCGCGCTGATCTCGAACCTGTACGCGTTCGGCGCGCGGGACTTCGACGTCAAGACGGCGCTGAAGTACCTGGTCAAGGGCGCGACCTCGGTCGACGACACGCCCGGTGCGTACCAGGAACGCCGGGGCATCCCGGATTACGTCGCCCGTGGGTACCTGCCGAACAACGACGCTTCGCGCGGCGACCACGCCCGGGTCGGCGCGTCGATCACCCTGGAATGGGCGATCGACGACTTCGCCATCGCGCGGTTCGCGCAGGGCATCGGCGACCGCGACGTCGCCCGCGAGTTCACGAAACGCGGCCAGAACTGGCAGAACATCTTCAACCCGCTCACCGGTCACATCCAGCCGCGCGGGCAGGACGGCCGCTTCCCGGACGGCCCGGCGTACGTGCCGCCGCCGCCCGGCAAGTTCGGCCAGGACGGTTTCGACGAGGGCAACGCCGCGCAGTACACGTGGCTGGTGCCGCAGGACCCGGCCGGCCTGGTGACGGCGATGGGCGGGCCCGTCGCGGTGGCGGCCCGGCTGGACACCTTCTTCCAGAAGCTGAACGCCGGGCCGAACGAGCCGTACATGTGGGCCGGCAACGAGCCCGACTTCGGCGTGCCGTGGCTGTACAACCACGTCGGGCAGCCGTGGAAGACGCAGCAGGTCGTCCGCGAGATCGCGACGACGCTGTTCAGCGCCACCCCGGACGGCGAGCCGGGCAACGACGACCTCGGCGCGCAGTCGTCGTGGTACGTCTGGGCCGCGCTCGGCATCTACCCGGCCACGCCGGGCACGCCGGACCTGGTCGTGCACAGCCCGCTGTTCGAACGCGCCGTGCTTTCCCTGCCGACCGGCCGGACGATCGACATCCGCGCGCCCAAGGCGTCGGCGGCCACGCCGTACGTCCATGACCTGGCGCTGAACGGCCGGGACTGGGACCGCACGTCCCTGCCCGCCGGCACCGCCCGGGACGGCGGACGGCTGGACTTCTCGCTGGCGTCCACTCCGGACAAGCACTGGGCGGCCGGGGCCACCCCACCGTCCTATCGGGACAACGAAAAGCCGTTCCTGGCCTCGGCGGCCAACCAGGTCGTCGTCGAACCGGGCACCGGCGGCGAGGCCACGGTCAGCGCGCAGCGGCTCGGCGGCCACGACCGGGTGCTGGACGTGGCCACGCAGGCCCCGGCCGGGATCACGGTCACCGGCCCCCGGCAGCTGCGGCTCGACGACCGGACCGGCGGCGGCACCGCGAAGCTGACGGTTTCGGTGGCCGCCGGGACGCCCGAGGGCTACTACCGGGTCCCGGTGACCGTCCGCGGCGGCGCGACGACGGTGCCCAGCTCGGTGATCGTGCTGGTCGCGCCGAAGGACGGGCTGGCCGCGGCGTACGGAGGCGTCGGCGTCTCCGACGACGGCGACGCCGGCTCGGCCGACATCGACGGGGCGGGGAACAGCCTGTCCCGCCAGGCCCTCGCCGCGGCGGGCCTGGTCGGCGGCCAGACGGCCCAGGCAGCCGGCACGTCGTTCGTCTGGCCCGCGGCGCCCGCGGGACGTCCGGACAACGTCGTCCCGGCCGGCCAGACGATCAAGCTGGGCCCGGCCACGCGCCTGTCGTTCATCGGCACGGCCTCGAACGGCGACCACCGGGCCACGGCGACGGTCACCTTCACCGACGGCAGCACCGGGCAGGCCGACCTGTCGTTCGGCGACTGGGTGTTCCCGGGCGGCGGCACGGACCCGGTGTTCGGCAACACGCTGGTGGCGCGCACGGACCACCGCAACCAGCCGGGCGGCCAGGGCGGCGGGGCGTCGGTCTACGCGACGGCGCCGTTCGACGCCCCGGCCGGGAAGCAGATCGCCTCGGTGACGCTGCCCGCCGACCCGAACCTCCACGTCTTCGCGATCGGCCTCGCCTGACCCGGCCGACGGCGGTCAGCCGGGGGAGCCCACCGCGCAGACCTTGATCGGGGTGGCGTTCGCCGGGTCCAGCGCGTTGCGGACCAGGTGCCAGACGTTCAGGTCGTAGGCCTCGCCGATGTGGCCGACCGGGTCGAGCGGGCAGAAGTCCTGGACGTACTGGTTCCGCACGCCGGGTTCGCGGATGAACGACGTCTCGGTCGGGGTCACCAGCTCGTCGTAGCGCGAGGTGATGATCGTGTAGCCGATGCCGGGCTGGGCGACCGGGCCGGTGTTGAGCGCGACGATCGCGGCGCCGCCGTCCAGTTCGTCGGCGAAGATCGGCAGGCCGATCGTCTTGACGATGGTGTCCCACGTGCTCTTGCCCAGCAGCGTGTAGGCCAGTGTCAGCAGGCCGGAGGCGTTGGCGCCGTGCGTCGGCGGGGCGATCGCGACGACCTTGCCGAGCTCGCTCTGGATGCCCTGCATCTTGGCGAGGTAGATCGACTGCAGCCCGCCTTCGGAGTGGCCGACGACGTCGACCTTCACCGCGCCGGTGGCCGCGCGGACCTTTTCGACGAACGCCTTGATCTCCAGCGACGACTCCGCGACCGGCTTGAGGCCGCCGGCGAAGGGGAACTGCGGGTAGGCGCCGTAGGTCAGGGAGAAGGTGCAGTAGCCGCGGCCGGCCAGGTCGGCCTGGAGGAAGTTGAGGTCCTCGTAGTAGGTGGCGAAGGTGCCGTGGAGCAGCACGACGGGGTTCGGGTGCGCGGCGCTCGGGCGGCACGCGAAGTCGTTGTTGCCCCCGGCCGCCGCCTGGGCCGGCACCGCCGAGCCGAGCAGCAGCGTGCTCGCCAGGCCGATCGCGGCCAGCCATCGGTTCGTTCCCCGCGCCATTGCAGAGTCCCTTCGTCTGGTTGCTCTGCACAGCATGCGCTTCGCGATCAAGGCTGTCTGCTGGCAAAACGCGCAGAAACTTGCCCTGGCCGTTTGTGCACGGTGACAATACGGCGGTGGATGCCGTCGACGCCCTGTTCCCGCGGGCCGGGGAGATCGCCGCCGCGATGATGGCCCGGTGCGCCGCCGAGATCCCGGCGTACCGGCTGCTGCCGGCGAGCGTGCTGGAGGGCGACCTGGTCGCCAACGCGACGGCGGTGTTCGAGCTGTTCCTGACCACGGTCGCCGAGGACCGGCGGCCGACCGAGGACGAGCTCGCGCTGCCGATCGCGTGGGGCGCCGAGCGGGCCCGTGACGGCCTGCCGCTGGAGGCCGTGCTGAAGATCTACCCCCTGGCCGCCGGCGTCGCGTGGGAGCTGGTGGCCGGTGACCGTGCCCTGCTCGGTGCGCGGATGCTGGACTTCCTCGGCGAGGTGATGCCGCGCGTCGCCGAGGCGTACCTCCGGGAGCGCGACGACCTCGACTGGGAGCGCCGGGAGGACCGGCAGAACCTCGCCGCCAGCCTGCTGGCCGGCCGCCCGGTGCGGCGGCGGGAGCTGGCCGAGAGCTACGACGTCGTCGTGTTCCACCTGCCGTCGCCCACCTCGTCGGCGTCCCGGGCGGCGACGGACCTCTTCCGCGCCGTCCGGTCCGATTTGGACGGTCAACCGGGCGTGCTGGTGACGTTCCAGGGTGACGGCGGCGTGCTGCTGGTGCCGGCGGGGTCCGCGGTGGACGCCGTGGCGGCGCGGGTCGACCGGGTCTGCGGACGGCCGTGCCCCGCGGCCGCGTCCCGGGCTCCCACGCTGGCCGACATTCCGGCCGCGCACTCCGAAGCGGTGGAAATCCTGGCGCTGGCCGAGGGTTTGCACCGCCCGCCGCGGCTCTACCGGCTGGCCGATCTGGCGATCGAGTACCAGCTGGCCCAGCCGGGCCCCGCGCGGGAAGCGCTCGCCGGAGTGCTGTCGCCGCTGGCGGAGCACCCGCACCTGATCGACGCCCTGCGCGCGTTCGTGACGTCGGGCTACAACCGCGGCGAAGCGGCGACGGCGTTGAACATCCACCGCAACACGCTCACCTACCGGCTGGGCCGCGTCCAGCTGATCACCGGCTACGACGCGACTCGCCCGGCCGACGCCCGCCACCTGGCCGCCGCGATGACGGCCTACGACATCAGCCGCCGGCACGGGTGAATTCCACGGGGTAACGCTTGCGTCGCGGTTCCGGGAATGCGTTGCAGAACCCGCCGGGCGGGCGACCCAGGGAGCGGACCCGGAAGAAGGTGATGGCCGTGACCGCGACCAGAATCGCCGTGGCCGCCCTGATCCTGGCGGGTGCGGCCGCGTGCGGAACGCCGGTGGTGGGCGTGCCGGTGGCCGTTCCGGTGACCCCGCAGGCGCCGGTGACGAGCACGGCGACGGTCGCGGTTCCCGCGCCGCAGACGGTTTACGTCCAGCCACCCGTTTCCGCGGCGCCCGCGGAAACCGCGGAGGCGCGCACGGTCGTCGCCTACTACGACGCGCTCAACCGCCACGAATTCGCCACCGCGTGGGCACTGGGCGGCAGCCGCCTGGCCGGCGACGGCGGATACACCCGGTACGTCAACGGGTTCGCGACGACGGCGTGGGACGCGCTGACCGTCACCGACGTCCGCGGCAGCACGGTCTCGGTGGTGCTGGCGGCGGTCCAGACCGACGGCAGCACCCGCACCTTCTCCGGTACCTACACCGTTTCCGGCGGCGTCATCACCGGCAGTCACATGACCCGGACGAAATGAGCCACCCATGCGTACACTTCGGACAGCCGTCGCCCTTTCCGCCGCGCTCGCCCTCGGCGGGTGCGGGTTGCCGCGGGCGGTTTCCGGCAGCCCGGCCCAGGCTCCCGCGTCCACCGCGACCGTCACCGCACCGGTCATCCCCACCGTCACCGCGCCGGTGCCGCAAACCGTCTTCGTACCACCGCCGCAGACCGTGTACGTCGCCCCGAAGGGGGTGGCCGCCACGAGCCAGTGGTACGCGCAGCCGAGCTGGATCGACGCCCAGCCGTGGATCACCATCACGCCCGCGGCCGGCCAGACGCCGTGCCAGTGGCTGAACGCGCGCGGCTACCCCTACGCGCAGGCGTACGCGGCCTGGGCGCAGAACGGCTTTCCCGCGAGCTGGTCCGCCACCGGCGACGGCTACCCGTGCCAGAAGTCCTACGGCCCGCAGCACTGATCGACCCACGCGCGGACGACCTCGTCCAGGACCTTCAGCGGCAGCTGGCCGCCGCCGAGGACCACGCCGTGGAAGTCCTTCAGGGAGAACGCTTCCCCGAGCCGCTCCTCGGCGAAGCGGCGCAGGCGCAGGATTTCCAGCCGCCCGGTCAGGTAGGCCAGCGCCTGGCCGGGGGACTCGATGTACCGGTCCGTCTCGGACTGCACCTCGACCTCGCTCAGCACGGTGTGCGTGCGAAGGAACTCCACGCACGGCTCGCGCGTCCAGCCCAGCGCGTGCAGGCCGGTCAGTTCCTGCGCCAGCGACTCCGCGAAGTGGTGGCCGGGGACGGCTTCGTGGAAGGCCACGGTCTCGGCGATGAACCGGTCGCGCGTGCGCACCTCGTGCGTGTTGGTGAAGTAGACGCCCGGGCGTGAACCGTCGAGCGCGGGCGGCATGTAGTACGCCGCCGCGGCGACGGGTGCTTCGGCTTCCGGCACCGCCCGGACGACGCACTCGGCGTCCGGCACCCGCGGGAACCAGTCCGGCGCGGCGGCGGTCGCCCGGGCGACGGCGGCACGCGCGGTCTCCAGCATCTCCTCGGCGTCGCGCCAGCGGAGGCTTTCGTCGCTTCGCAGCCGGCGGCGCACGTCGGCCGGGTCGGTCAGTCCGAACACGCGCCCGCCGAGCTCGGCGTACTCGGCCTCGAGCCCGGCGAGGACGTCGAGGCCCAGCCGGTGCAGCTCTTCGGGGGTGTGGCCGGTGGTCGTGTGCATCCGCGCCAGGGCCGCGTAGTGCGCTTCGCCGTCTTCGAGCCAGCAGAGGCCCGGCCGGTCGTCGGGCCGGCCCCGCCCGGCGACTTCGCTCGCGAGGAACTCGCGGTAGCGCGTCAGCGCCGGCCGGACGACCTCGGTCACCAGCCGGTCGCGACGCTCGCCGCGGTCCCCGGTCAGCGGCTGGGGAAACGGCTTCTCCTGCGCCAGAAAGCGGTCGAGGAACGCGATCGCGTGGTGCGTCATGCGCTCCACCGGCGTCCGCCCGGCGCGGAGGCCGGCACTGTGCCGCAGCGCCAGGGCCTCGTAGAACGCGGGCATCGCGGCGAGCCGCGTCAAGAAGTCTTCCTCGGCCTGCTCGCCGGACGGCGTGAGCTGCGGCAGGAAGGAGAGGTGGTTCATCCCGATGGCGTACAGCGGGTCGGCGAGGGTGAACTCGACGTCGTTCGCGTCGAGCCGCGCGAGCACGGCCTCCGCTTGCTGCGTGACCACACCGAGCGTCACACGGTCGGGATCCGCCGAGGCCCGCGCCCGCGCCAGCACACCGGCGGCCCGCGTCCGCAGCCGGGCATGGCCGGCTGGGCTCGGATCGGGCAACTCGGCGTCGTGGCCCGGAACACCCGCGAACGTCGCTTCGAGCGGCGTCCAGGTGCCGAGCACGTCCAGGAGTTCGTCGGCGAGCGCGGCCGCTTCGGAGGTCATTCGTCCATCGTTGCGGAAAAGAGACCCGGCGGGGAGGGCGCCGAGGGCGGACCACCGGCGGTCCGTGGCCTGAGGACGGATCAGGTCGACGAGATCATGCGTGCCTGGGGAAGGTTCGGATGAAAACGAACCGGGCCGGGAGCGGAAGCTCCCGGCCCGGTCGCCGTCAGGTCAAGCTCGAACAGGATCTCGCGTCCGGATCCTGAGCCCCCTTCGGGACCCACCGCACGTTCGCGAACGACGCCTGGAACGCGCCGTCGGTGTAGACCAGGAACGGGGTGTTGATGTGCTCGAAGTCGAGCGCGTTGTTGAAACAGGACACCGGGATCTTCACCGTCGTCTTCGGGCCGCCCGCCAGGTCGGTGAACAGCTTCGTCGCGTTCACCTCGGAGAAGCACGGGTACACGCAGTGCATGCTGATCACCGTCCGGTTGGCCGGTGCCTGCTGCACGGTCGTGTCGAACTCCAGGGCCGCGTCGGCGTTGAGGTAGCCGCGCAGGTCGTTCGTGCCCGCCGTGTTCTGCATGTACAGCTGGGCCGCGCCGGCGCCGGTCCAGGTCGCCTTCAGGCCGTCGCCCTGCACGTTGACGTCCGTCGGGACGACGTTGATCTCGGTGTGGGCCGCCGTGCCGTCCGGGCCGATCACCGTGCCGCCCCAGTTCTCCGCCGAGCCGATCTGGCTGGTGTACGGCGGGACGTCGGTGCGGTCGAAGATCGACAGGTCCTGGGTTGCGGTCCCGCCGCCGCCGGTCGAGGTGCAGGACGCCGGCCCGGAGGTCTCGTCCAGCTGCCCGACCGTCACGCGCTGCCCGGTCTTGAGGCCGTAGCCGAGCTTGAACAGCGGGTCGTAGCCCGGCGACCACGGGTTGAGCGGCGACTGGCACGCGCTCTTCGGCCACGAGTACGACAGCGTGCCCCGGTAGCCGGTGCCGTCCTTGCCCTTGACCAGCATGTCGGCGACGCCGCCGCCCTCGGTGCCGGGCAGCCAGGCCGCCACGAACGCGTCGGAGCGGTTGATCTCCTTGTTCATGTACAGCGGGCGGCCGCCGACGTACACGGTGACGACCGGGGTGCCCTTGCCGCTGACCTTGTCCAGCACGGCCAGGTCCTCTGGGTAGAGCTTCGAGGCCTCGAGCGACTTGCGCATCAGGTCGCCGACACCCTCGGCGTACGGCGTCTCGCCGATGACGGCGATGACCGCGTCGAAGCCCTTCGGGTCCACGCTGCCGGTGGCGTCGAAGGTGACGTTCGCGTCGCCGAGGTTCTGCTTGATGCCGGTCAGGATCGACGTGGCGTTGGGGAAGTCGGCGTTCGTGTTGCCGGTGCCCTGCCAGCTGAGCGTCCAGCCGCCGGTCTGGTTCGTGATGTTGTCGGCGCTCTTGCCGACGACCAGGACCTTCGACGCCGGCTTGAGCGGCAGCACGTTGCCGTTGTTCTTCAGCAGCGTCTGCGACTCGCGGACGGCGTCGCGGGCCAGCCAGTTGTCCTTCAGCGCCTCGTCGGAGTTGGCGTAGGAGCGGTCCGACGGCTTCTGCGACTCGAACAGGCCGTCACGCAGCTTGACGCGCAGGATGCGGGTGACGGCGTCGTCGATGCGCGCCATCGGGATCTGGCCGCTCTGCACCTGCGCGACGGTGTTGGTGATGAACGCCTTCCAGTCGTTCGGCACCATCACGATGTCGATGCCGGCGTTGATCGCCTGCGGGCACGAGGAGTTCGTGCAGCCGGTGACCTGGCCGATGCCGTTCCAGTCGGAGACGACGAGGCCGTCGAAGCCGATCTTGCCCTTGAGGATCTGGTTCAGCGCCTTGTCGCTGCCGTGCAGCTTGCCCTCGTTGATGCCGAGGTCGGCGTTGGTCCAGCTGTTGAACGACACCATCACGGTCTGCGAGCCGGCGGCGAGCGCGCCGTAGTAGCCCTGGCCGTGGATGTTGATCATGTCCGCTTCGGACGAGGGGTTGACGCCCTGGTCCTGGCCGTTGATCGTGCCGCCGTCGCCGATGAAGTGCTTGGCGGTGGCGATCACGCCGTTGTAGCCGATGCGCTTGGTGGCGCCGTCCTGGAGGCCGTTGATGGCTTCGAAGCCGTACGCGCGGGTGATGCGCGGGTCCTCGGAGAAGCCTTCGTAGGTGCGGCCCCAGCGGTCGTCCTGGACGACGGCGAGGGTGGGCGAGAAGGCCCAGTCCTGGCCGGTGGCGCGGATCTGGCGGGCGGTGGCGCCGGCGACGTCGCGGACCAGGCACGGGTCGTGCGCGGCACCGAGGCCGATGTTGTGCGGGAAGACGGTGGCGCCGTAGACGTTGTTGTTGCCGTGCACGGCGTCGATGCCCCAGATGACGGGGATCTTCGTGCGGCTGGTCTTGGAGGCGTTCCAGTAGGAGTCGGCGAGGTTCAGCCAGTCCTGCTGGGTGGCGTGCTTGTTCGCGCCGGGCCACGAGCCGCCGCCGTTGAGGACCGAGCCGATGGCGTACTGGCGGACCTCGTCGGGGGTGATGGCGGCGATCTCGGGCTGCGTCATCTGCCCGACTTTTTCCTCGAGCGTCATGCCGCTGAGGATTTCGGCGATCCGCTGCTCGTCGCCGGCCTTGCCCTTGAGCCGGCTGTCGACCTTCGGCCAGTCCGCGAGGGTCGGCAGGGTCTTTTCGATCTTGGCGCAACCGTCCTTGTCCTTGGCGGGCTGGCCGATGACGGGCTGTGGCACTTCGGCTTGGGCCGGCGTCGCCTGGGCGATCCCGCCCAGCAGGCTCAGGCTCATCAGCGTGACGAGCGAACTTCGGCGCGCACGAGACCACGCGCGGGATCTTCTGGCCATGGGGCTGGTCCATTCTGCGATGAACGGCGGACCGGCCGATCCTCACCGGGTGACGGGGAGGCAGTCAAGGGTTTCGATTGTTTGGACGGCCTGTTAATTCTCGACATAAACTAAGAGTCGCTCGGTGGCGGGGCCACGCCTAACGCGTAATGCTGTTGCGGTCAAGGGCACTGGCGGGCAAAGGTTCTGCCCCATGGACATCCGCCGTGTGGTCTCGCTCGATCCGCTCCTGGCGGCCGGGCACCTGTTCGACGATCCCCCGCGGCCGGACGCCGCCGAGCGCTTCCTCGCCGCCGAGGGCCACCACCTGCTGGTCGCGTACGTGGACGAGGTGCCGGCGGGCATGGTGACCGGCGTGGAGATGACCCACCCGGACAAGGGCACCGAGATGTTCCTGTACGAACTGGGTGTCGAGGCCGCCTTCCGCGGGCGGGGCCTCGGCCGGTCGCTGGTGACGGCGCTGGGGGAACTGGCTCGCGAGCGCGGGTGCTACGGCATGTGGGTCGTCACGGAAGGGGACAACGCCCCGGCGAAGGCGACCTACCGCGCGGCCGGCGGAGTCGCCGAGGAGGGGCAGGCGGTTCTGGTCTGGACGTTCGGCTGAGCGCGCCGCTCAGCTCAGCACCGAGCCCGGCAGTTCCTCGAAGATCAGCCACGTCCGCGTCGACCGCACGCCCTCCAGTGCCTGCAGGCGCTCCAGCACCACGTCCCGCAGCGTCGAGTTGTCCGGCGTCCGGACCAGCAGCAGGATGTCGAAGTCGCCGCCCACCAGGGCCACGTGGTCCACGTACGGGATCTCGTGCAGGTCCGTGGCCATCGTGCGCCAGGACGTCTGCTCCACCGTCACCATGATGTAGGCCGACGTGCCCAGGCCCGCCCGGCGCGGGTCGATCCGCGCGCCGAAGCCCGTGATCACCCCCTCCGCCATCAACCGCTCCAGCCGCGCGTACGCGTTCGTCCGCGAGATGTGCAGGCGCTCCGCCAGCGCGCGCACCGCCAAGCGGCCATCCGCTGATAGCTCCGCCAGCATCGCCCGGTCGACGTCGTCCAGTGCCGGGACCGTTCGTCCCGGCAGACCCCCGTGAGCCAGGACACCGGTGGACGTTTGGGCGCCAGGAGGACCCTGTGAAGGCAGTTTGTCGCTCATTTCCGCCAACCCTTGAACACAACACCGCCGAGAACGACCATTTCAGCATCATATGTCTGGGAGAGGTGGTGCGCGTCATGGCTGTAGAGACCCTGCTGCCGTCCGCTGCCCCCGTGCGGTTCGTCGCCGAAGACGGGAGCCGGGCCGACGAGCACGGCACGTACGGCGAACCCGCGGGAGAACGGCTCAAGGAGGCCTACCGGCTGATGGTCCTGGGCCGCCGGTTCGACGTCCAGGCGACCGCGCTCACCAAGCAGGGCCGCCTCGCCGTCTACCCGTCCAGTGCCGGCCAGGAGGCCTGCCAGGTCGCCGCGGCGCTCGCCCTCGAAACCCGGGACTGGCTCTTCCCGACCTACCGCGACTCCGTCGCCCTCGTCGCCCGCGGCCTGAAGCCCGGCGAAGTGCTGACGCTCCTTCGCGGTGACGCGCACTGCGGCTACAACCCGGTCGAGACGCGCGTTGCGCCTCAGTGCACTCCGCTGGCGACGCAGACTCTGCACGCCGCCGGGCTGGCGCACGCGATGCAGCGACGCGGCGAAGAGGCTGTCGCGCTCGCGCTCATCGGGGACGGCGCCACCAGCGAAGGCGACTTCCACGAAGCGCTCAACTTCGCGGCCGTCTTCAAGGCGCCCGTCGTGTTCTTCGTGCAGAACAACCGCTTCGCCATCTCGGTGCCCTTCGAGAAGCAGAGCGCCGCGGCCGCGCTGGCGTACAAGGGCATCGGCTACGGCATGCGCTCGGAGCAGGTCGACGGCAACGACGCCGTCGCCGTCCTGGCCGTCCTCGACGACGCGGTGAAGCACGCGCGCGAAGGCAAGGGGCCGGTCCTCGTCGAGGCCCACACCTACCGCATCGACGCCCACACCAACGCCGACGACGCCACCCGCTACCGCGACGCCGGAGAAGTGGCGAAGTGGCGCGAAGCGGACCCGCTCAAGCGGCTCGAAACGTTCCTCAAGAGCCGGAACCTGCTCCACGACACCGAAATCGAGCGGTTCACGGCGGACGCCGAGGTGTTCGCCCGGTCCGTCCGCGACACCATGAACGCCGAACCCGAACTCGACCCGCTGTCATTGTTCGACCACGTCTACGCCGAACCCACCCCCCAGCTGCGGCGGCAGCGGGCGGCACTCGAAGCCGAACTGGAGGCCTGATGACGACCACCATGGCGCAGGCCCTCAACGCGGCCCTGCGGGACGCCCTCAAGGACGACGACCGCGTGCTCGTGTTCGGCGAGGACGTCGGCACGCTCGGCGGCGTCTTCCGCGTCACCGACGGCATCACCGCCGACTTCGGCGAGGACCGCTGCTTCGACACCCCGCTCGCCGAGTCCGGCATCGTCGGGTTCGCCGTCGGGATGGCGATGGGCGGGTTCCGGCCGGTCGTCGAGATGCAGTTCGACGCCTTCGCCTACCCCGCGTTCGAGCAGATCACCTCGCACGTGGCGAAGCTGCGCAACCGCACCCGCGGCGCGCTCTCGCTGCCGATGGTCATCCGCGTGCCCTACGCCGGCGGTATCGGCGGCGTCGAGCACCACTGCGACTCCAGCGAGGCCTACTACACGCACACGCCGGGCCTGCGCGTCGTCACGCCGGGCACCGCGCAGGACGCCTACGACCTGCTCCGCGACGCCATCGAGTCGCCGGACCCGGTGGTCTTCCTCGAACCGAAGTGCCGCTACTGGTCGAGCGAAGAGGTCACCTTCACCCGCTCCGGCCCGGCCATGGACCGGGCCGTGGTCCGGCGCCACGGCAAGGACGTCACGCTCATCGCGTACGGCCCGATGGTCGCCACCGCGCTGGAAACCGCCGACGCGGCGAAGGCCGAGGGCTGGGACGTCGAGGTCGTCGACCTGCGCTCGCTGTCGCCGTTCGACGACGAGACCGTCACCGCTTCGGTCCGCCGCACCGGACGGGCGGTGGTGGTCCACGAGGCCGCGGGCTTCGGCGGCTACGGCGCCGAGGTCGTCGCGCGCGTCACCGAGCAGTGCTTCCACCAGCTCCACGCGCCCGTCCTGCGGGTCACCGGGCTCGACATCCCCTACCCGGCACCGAAGCTCGAGCGCCACCAGCTGCCCGACGTCGACCGGATCCTCGACACGATCGCGCGCCTGCAGTGGGACGACACACCGGTGGTGGCCGGTGCCTGACTTCCTGCTGCCGGACCTCGGCGAAGGCCTGACCGAGGCGGCGATCGTGGACTGGCGGGTCAAGGTCGGCGACACCGTCGACGTCGACCAGGTCGTCGTCGAGGTGGAGACGGCGAAGGCGGCGGTCGAGGTGCCGGTGCCCTTCGCCGGCGTGGTGTCCGCGCTGCACGGCGAGCCGGGGCAGCTGCTGCCGGTCGGCGCGCCGCTGCTGAGCGTCGGCGGGTTCGCCGAGCCCGGCGTCACCGTGTCTGCTCCGTCTTCCGGGAGCGGCAACGTCCTCATCGGCTACGGCACCGCGCCCACCACCCGGCGCAAGCGTGTCCGCCGCGTCGAAGCGCCCGCCCCCCAGGCCAAGGCGCCCGGCGTGATCTCGCCGTTCGTCCGGAAGCTGGCCGCCGACAACGGGATCGACCTCGCGAAGGTCACCGCCACCGGCGCGGACGGCATCATCCGCCGCGCGGACGTCGAAGCGGCGCTGAAGAAGCCGGCCGCGACGGGCAAGCGCATCCCGCTGACCGGGGTGCGCAAGGCCGTCGCCGACAAGCTCACGACGTCCCGGCGGGAGATTCCCGAGGCGACGGTGTGGGTGGACGTCGACGCGAGCGAGCTGGTCGCCGCCCGCGCGGCGTTGAACGCCAAGACCGACCGGCCGGTGAGCCTGCTCGGGCTGATCGCGCGGTTCGCCGTCGCGGGGCTGCGCCGGTACCCCGAGCTGAACTCGCGCGTCGAAGGCGACGAAATCGTCCTGCTGGACAAGATCCACCTCGGGTTCGCCGCGCAGACCGAGCGCGGCCTGGTCGTGCCGGTGGTGCGGGACGCGGGGGAGCTGTCCACCCGGGACCTGTCGGCGGCGATCGGCGAGCGCGCCCGCACGGCCCGGGACGGCAAGCTCGCGCCCGCGGACCTCACCGGCGGCACCTTCACGGTGAACAACTACGGCGTCTTCGGCGTCGACGGCTCGGCCGCGATCATCAACCACCCCGAGGCCGCCATCCTCGGCATCGGCCGGATCATCGACCGGCCGTGGGTGGTCGACGGCGCGCTGGCGGTGCGGAAGATCTGCGAGCTGACGCTGGCCTTCGACCACCGCGTCTGCGACGGCGGCACGGCGGGCGGGTTCCTGCGGTGCGTCGCCGACTGCGTGGAGTCGCCGGTCACCGCACTGGGAGACCTCTGACGACTCACCGGCCGCGTTGGCCGGTGGTGACGGTGGTGGCACCTAAAGTGGTTGCGTGACGACACCGGCCCAGCACGACCGCGATCTGGCGGAGGGACGCGTCGCCCGGCTCAAGCAGGACCTGCGGGACGGGCTCGCGACCCCGCCGGCGGACGTCGAGGAGATGGACGGGCTCGTGGCGACGGCCCACCGGCTGCTCGACGCCGAGCTGGCGTTCGACGAGGCCGAGCGGCGCCTCGCCGACGCCGAGCTCGAGTCCCGCCACGCGGCGACGCAGCGCGCGGTCGTCTGGTTCGCGGCCGCGCCCGTGCTGGTGCCGCTGGCCGCCGCGGCGCTGGTGCTGTTCGAGGTGCTTTCGCCGGCGTGGCTGCTGGTTTTGGTGCCGCTGTTCGGCGCCGGGCTGTGGATCGGCTTCGCGCCGGTCCGCCGGGCCGGCGCCGTGATCCGCGAGCGGACGCGGGCGGCGTGGGCGGGCACTGTCACGGCGCTGGCGCTGGCCGGAGCGTTGCTCCCGTGGCCGGCGGCCGTCGTCCTCACGATCCTGGCGGCGCTGGGCGCCGCGGGCACGGTCGCGCTGCTGTGGCGGGAAAGCCGGATCCCGTGAGCCACGGCTACGCGACCTACGGCGACGATCCCGAGTTCTCGCCGGAGTACCCCGAGCCGGTCGACGTGACCCGTCGCGACATCGACGAGCTGTTCGCGGCGGTCGACGGGCTCCGCGACGCCGATGACCGCTTGGGTCAGGAGGTCGCCGACCTGACCGAGCGGCTCGAAAGCGGCGGCGCGCACCGGCAGCAGGACCGGCTCGACCTGCTCGCCCGGCAGCTGGAACGGCTGCAGCAGCAGGTCCGCGTCCTGGAGCGCGCGGTGCGTGTGGCCGACGGGGTGCCGCAGGCCGACCTGGACGACGTCGGCGCGGAGACGCGGGCGCTCGCGGCCGAGGCGGCGCGGTGGGACGACCTGCACAAGGAGCTCGTCACCAAGGAGCAGCGGGCCCGGTACGCGGAGGAGATCGCGCACCTGGACGCGGTGCGCGGGGCACTTTCCCGGTGCGACGCCGACCTCCTGGACGTCATCGGGGTCTTGGCGTCGACGGACCGGGCGACCCGGGCGCGCGGCGACGCGGAGTCACGGCTGCGCGCGCTGGCGACGCGGCGCCGGACGGTGCTGGACGAGGAGCTCCCGGCCGCTTCGGCCGCGGCGGAGAAGGCACGGCTGGCGTTGCGCGAGGCGGACGCGGTCGAGGCGCGGGTGCTGCCCCAGCTGGAGCGGGCCGAACGGGCGTGGCACGACCTGCAGGTGCGGCTGCGCACCCGGATCACCGACGCACTGGGCTCGAACGTCCTGCTGCCGACCTGGTTCGGGAACGCGCTGGGTGTCGCACCGCCGTCCGGCACATCGGGTGACGCGTGGATCCGGACGGCCGCGTCGGTCCTGGCGTACCGGGTGACGTTCGGGGTCACGGAGCCGGCGCTGCCGCTGGGCCCGCCGGTCCCGGAGGACGCGGACACGACGGAACGCCGCTGGACCTGGCGGGCGAGGCTGGAGTCCGATTTGGACGATCTCGCCCTCTAGCTGTGCCTCCCGGGGAGGCCGGCCGTCCGAGAGGATGATCCGCCGCTCGGTTTTCCGGGGACACGGGCGGCCGCTGCGGCGACGGTTTCCAGGTCTTCGTTGGAGAAGCCGGCGCGGCTCAGCACCGCCAGGGATTTGTTCGTTGCCAGCGTGCACAACGCCAGCTCTGCCGCCTCCTGCCCATCGGCCCCCGCCGCCAGCAACGCCTGCTCCAGCATCGCCCGCACACCGTCGATCATGGCGCGGACCATCGCCTGGCCCTCCGCGTCGAGGGCGGGGAACTGCGTGGCCGACACCGTGAGCAGGCAGCCGTCCGGGACCGCCGGGTCGGCGATGCGGTTCAGGGTGACCCGCAGGTAGGCGGCCACCACGGCGCTCGGGCCCGGGTGCGGGCCGGACAACGCGTGCTCGTACAGCGGGTGGTAGGTCTGCACGTACCGCTCGAGGCTTTTGCGGAAGAGGGCGCTCTTGTCGCCGAAGGTGCCGTAGAGCGAGCTCCGGCCCAGGCCCGTGCCCTCGGTCAGGCGGTCGATCGAGGCCTCCGAATAGCCCCAGCGCCAGAAGACGTGCATCGCGCCTCGCAACGCCTCGTCCACGTCGAATTGCTTGCGGCCCGCCATGGTCAGCAGCCTACACATCTTGCACCGATCGTTCCATCATGCGTAAAGTCACCGGCATGACAAGTTGCACCGATCGTTCCAAGATGAGGACGGCGAGCTTGGGCTCGCTGCGGTTGCCCGACCGGTTCGCCGACGTCTTCACCAGCCGGTTCGTGGAAGTGAACGGGCTGCGGTTGCACGCGGTCACCGGCGGGGCCGGCCCGCCGCTGCTGCTGGTCGGCGGGTGGCCCCAGACCTGGTACGCCTGGCGGGAGGTGATGCCCGCGCTCGCCCGCGAGCACACCGTCGTCGCCGTCGACTCGCGCGGGGCCGGGCTCTCCGACAAGCCCGACGACGGTTACGACGCCGGCACGCTGGCCGCCGATCTGGTCGCGCTGATGGCCGCGCTCGGGCACGACCGGTTCGACGTGGCCGGCCACGACATCGGCATGTGGACCGGGTATGCCCTCGCTGCCGACCACCCCGAGCGGGTGGGGCGGCTCGCCGTCGTCGACGCCATCATCCCGGGTATCACGCCGACCCCGCCGGTCTTCAGCCCGGCCGCGGTCAACCAGCGGCTCTGGCACTTCGGCTTCAACCGGCTCACCGACCTCAACGAGGAGCTGGTCCGTGGGCGGGAGCGGCTGTTCTTCGGCTACCAGTTCGCCACCAAGGGCGCCACTCCGGACGCGATCCCCGCGTATGCCGTCGACGTCTACGTCGATGCGATCGTCGCGGATCCTCGCGGGCTGCGGGCGAGCTTCGCGTACTACCGGGCGCTGGACGAGACGATCGCGCAGAACGAGCGGCGCGGAAAGACCCGGCTGACGCTGCCGGTGCTCGCCGTCGGCGGTGCGCGGTACAGCGGCGCGCTGGTCGCCGAGACGATGCGGCCGGTGGCCGGCGATGTCACCGGAGTGGTCCTCGACGATTGCGGCCATTACGTGGCCGAAGAGCAGCCGGCGCGGTTCACCGAAATCCTGCAGGACTTCCTCGGAGGCGAACCGGGAACAGGCGTGCCGCACGGCTGACCCGTTCGTGGCGGAGTACCGCGACGGGCATCACGGGCGATGCCCGTCGCGCGGTGCTCGGAGGGCGGACTCCAGCCGGCGGTGCAGCTCGCCCAGTCGGGTTTTGCCCGGGTTGCCGGGCGGGAACTTCTCCAGCGTTTCGCGCACCTCCGGCGGGGCCTGCGCGAGCGCCCACTCGATCTCCGCCTCCGCGGAACCACCCGCCAGTTCGCACGCCAGTGCCGCCTGCTGGGCCGGGCCCACGATGTGCTTCACCTGGTGAGGTGACGCCAGGGGGTGCAGGTACGCGGCCCCGGCCGCGCCGACGGCTGCGCGCGCGGCGGCGGAGGCGACCGGGTCGGCCGTCGCGCCGGCCGCGGCCAGCGCCGCCCAGGCCGCCGTGCGCAGGGCCTTGGTGCGCGGGCCGCCGGCGGCGAACTCCTGAGCCGCGGAGATCGCCTCGCGGGGGCGGGGGTCGTCGGGGACCCGGGATTCGTACAGCGGCAGGGTCCGGGCCGCGCAGGCCGCGGCCCAGCCCGTCAACGCCCGGAGTTCGGCGAGGGTCAGCTCCATGTGGGTGAAGCGTATCCTTGGAAGACCGGTTGAGACTTTCAGACGGTCGCCGGACGGCGCAGGGCTTGGCGCCGCATGCGGTTGAACAGCTTCGCGTTGTTCAGGGCGAAGACGCCGACCGTCGCGCCGTCCCGCGAGAACGTCGCCACGAACGACGACGAAGCCGGGTTGCCGTCCACGAACGAAAGCGTGTCGTCCGGACGTGGGTGCCCGGCCAGCTGCAACGTCCCCGAATACTGGTCCGACCAGACGTATCCGCTGGGTGTGTACGTCCGCACGCTGTGCCCGGCCAGCAGGTTGGCCACCGCCACCGGCGCCTGCTCGGAGGCGTTCGTCCAGTGCTCGTGCCGCCGGCCCCCGTACCGGGCCACGTCGCCCACCGCCACCACCTGTGGCAGGTCCGTGACCAAGCCCGCGTCGGTGTGGACGCCGTTGCCGACCTTCAACCCCGAGCCCGTCAGCCACTCGGTCGCCGGCGTCATCCCGACGCCGGCAACGACCACGTCGGCCGGGACGAGGGAACCGTCGGCCAGGTGGACGCCCGCCGCGTCCATGCCCGTCGCCGAGACGCCGCAGCGCAGGTCCGTGCCGTGCTCGACGTGCAGCCGGGCACAGACAGCGGCCAGCGAAGGGCCCAGCACCGGCGCCAGGGGAGCGGCCAAGGCCTCCAGGACGACCACGTCCAGCCCCAGTGACCGGCACGTCGAGGCCACCTCGGCGCCGATGAACCCGGCCCCGATGATCACCACGCGCGCGCCGGGCACCAACGCCGCGCGCAGGGCAAGCGCGTCGTCGACCGTCCGCAGCGTGTGGGCGCCCTCGAAGCCGGGCAGCGTGCGCGCCCGGCCGCCGGTGGCGATCACGACGCCGTCCGCGTGCACCGAGGTGCCGTCCGACAGCAGCACGCGCCGGTCGGCCGGCTCCAGCGCCGTCGCCCGGACGCCGAGCCGGAAGTCCAGGGCCAGGGACGCCAGGTCACCGGTGTCGAGCAGGTCCAGCGACTCCCGCGAAGCCGTCCCGGACAGGAAGGCCTTCGACAGCGGCGGCCGGTCGTAGGGCAGGTGCGGCTCGTCGCCGATCAGCACGATCCCGCCGTCGTACCCCTGCGCGCGCAGCTCCTGCGCCGCGCGGACCCCGGCGAGCGAAGCGCCGACGACCGCGACGCGCTTCACGCGGCGTCCTCGTCGGCCACGCCTTGGACGTAGACGACGCCTTCGTCGACGACCACGGCGTACGTGCGCACCGGGTCCTTCGCCGGCAGGCAGGTCGGCATGCCCGTGCGCAGGTCGAACAGCGCCGCGTGCAGCGGGCACTCGACGAAGCAGCCTTCGAGCCAGCCGTCGGCCAGGGAGGCGTCCTGGTGGGTGCACGTGTCGCCGATGGCGTACAGCTCGCCGTCCTCGGTGTGGAACACCGCGATGGCGGGCGGCCCGGGGATCCGGACGGACTCACCGGGGGGCAGTTCGTCCACCGTGCACGCGCGAATCATGGGTCCTCCGAGACTGTTGCGCATAGGGGAACATCAACTGTGATCCGCAACAAAGTCTGAATCCCCCGGAGGACGTCGTCAAGGGGGTACGCCCGGGTAGTTTTCGTTACCGGGTAACGGGTATCCCGGGCACGCCGACGGCCCGTACCGATGATGGCGGTACGGGCGCGACGACGCCGGAGCTAGTTCTCCCCGTGCCGGTAGAATGGCAGCTTGATCGGGGCGAGCGGGGTGTTGCCGAGGATCAGGTCGGCGGCCTTCTCGGCGGCCATCATCACCGGGGCGTAGATGTTGCCGTTGGTGATGTAGGGCATCACCGACGCGTCGACCACGCGCAGGCCCTCGGTGCCGTGCACCCGCATGGTCTGCGGGTCGACGACGGACTTCTCGTCCACGCCCATCTTGGCCGTGCACGACGGGTGCAGCGCGGTTTCGGCGTCCTTGGCGACCCAGTCGAGGATCTCTTCGTCGGTTTCGACCGACGGTCCCGGGGAGATCTCGCCGCCGTTGAACGGGTCCAGGGCGGACTGGTTGAGGATCTTCCGGGCGACCCGCACGGCCTCGACCCACTCCTTGCGGTCGGTCTCGGTCGACAGGTAGTTGAACTTGATCGCCGGGTGCTGCCGCGGGTCGGTCGAGGTGATCTTCACCGAGCCGCGGGTGTCGGCGTACATCGGGCCGACGTGCACCTGGTAGCCGTGGCCGCCCGTGGGCGACGACCCGTCGTAGCGGATCGCCACCGGCAGGAAGTGGAACATCAGGTTCGGGTACTTCACCTCGTCGTTCGACCGGACGAACCCGCCGCCCTCGAAGTGGTTGGTCGCGGCCGGCCCGGACCGCAGGAACAGCCACTGCGCGCCGATGTAGGGCCGCTTCCACTTCGCCAGCGACGGCTGCATCGACACCGGTTGCTTGCAGGCGTACTGGATGTACACCTCCAGGTGGTCCTGGAGGTTCTCGCCGACGCCCGGCAGGTCCTTCACGACGTCGATGCCGAGCTTCTCGAGCTCGGCGGCGTTGCCGACGCCGGAGAGCTGCAGCAGCTGCGGGGTGTTGATCGCGCCGCCGCAGAGGATGATCTCCTTGCCGTACACCTCGCCCGGCACGCCCCGGCCCTGCGAGTACTCGACGCCGACCGCGCGCGTGCCGTCGAAGAGGACCTGCGAGACGAACGCGTGCGTCTTCACCGTGAGGTTCGGCCGGTTCATCACCGGGTGCAGGTAGGCGCCGGCGGCCGACAGCCGCCGTCCTTTCCGGACGTTCCGGTCGAAGGCCGCGAAGCCCTCCTGCCGGTAGCCGTTGACGTCGTCGGTGCGCGGGTAACCCGCTTCCTCGGCGGCGTCGAAGAAGGCCTTGAACAACGGGTTCGACGCCGGGCCGCGCTCCAGCTCCAGCGGACCGTCGTGGCCGCGCCACTGACCGTCCGGTGGGTCGGCCAGGCAGTTCTCCATCCGGTTGAAGTACGGCAGGCAGTGCGCGTAGTCCCAAGTGGACATCCCGGGGTCGGCGCCCCAGCGCTCGTAGTCCATCGGGTTGCCGCGCTGGAAGATCATCCCGTTGATGCTGGAGGACCCGCCGAGCACCTTGCCGCGCGCGTGGTAAATGCGACGGCGGTTCATGTACGGCTCGGGTTCGCTGCGGTAGCCCCAGTCGTAGAACTTCGACCCGATCGGGAAGGTCAGCGCGGCCGGCATGTGGATGAAGACGTCCCACTTGTAGTCGGACCGCCCCGCCTCCAGGACGAGGACCTTGTTCGACGGGTCGGCCGACAGCCGGTTCGCCAGCGCGCAGCCCGCCGAACCACCGCCGACGATGACGAAGTCGTAGGTTTCGGTGCTCATGCGTCCTCCTAGCCGGGCAGGGTGTCCGGGGCGTTGTCGGGCATGTGTTCGGGGCTCGTGTGCGCGGAGCCCCAGGTGCGGCGCCGGACGTAGAGCATGATCGCACCGATGATCACGATCAGCCCGGTGACGATCACCGCGCCCCACTGGAAGTACCAGTGGTCGGAGCCGTAGACCTCGGCGCGCGGCCAGATCAGGTTGATCGTCATGGCCGCGCCGTAGACCACCGCCACCAGGTTCACCACCGTGCCCCAGCGGCCCAGCTTGAAGTACGGGCCGTGCTCCGGGCGCGGCCAGCCGCCGCGCAGGCGACGGACGAGCATCGGGCCGGTGACCATCAGGTAGGGGATGTAGAACAGGATGATCGCCGTCGAGGTCAGGATGAAGAACGCCCGCTGGTTGCCGAGGTTGATCAGCAGCACGACGACGGTGAGGCCACCGGTCAGCAGCGCCGGCAGCACCGGCGTCTTGGAGCGCGGCGACACCTTCGCCATCGCGCGGCTGAACGGCAGGCGGCCGTCGCGGGCCATCGCCCAGGTCATCCGGATCGCCGCGGTCTGCACGGCGAGGCAGCAGACGGTGATCGCGATGGCCGAGCAGATCAGGAAGGCGTCGCCGAGCCCTTCGCCGAGGGTGCTCTTGAGCAGGTAGGGCATGCCGGAGGTGCTGAGCTCCTTGGCGCTCAGGTCGCCGACGGCCATCATGCCGAACAGCATGATCAGCCCGCCGACGATGAACGCCGCCGTGATCGCCCGGAGGATCGCGCGGGGCGCGTGCCGCCGCGGCTGGGTGGTCTCCTCGGCCAGCGAGCCCGCGGTGTCGAAGCCGTAGAAGACGTACGCGCTCATCAGCGACGCCACCAGGAACGCCCCGAGGTACCCGAACGAGTGACCCTCACCGGTGCCGGCGGTGTCGAAGACCAGGCCGGGGCCGCGCTTGATGTGGATGGCCAGCGCGATCACCAGCAGGACGCTCGCGCCGAGCTCCACCGCGACACCGAAGTTGTTGATCTTCGCCATCAGCTTGACGCCGATGATGTTGACGATCGTGGCGAACACGACCAGCACCAGGGCCAGGATGATGGCGTTCTGCGCGCCGCCCGGCGTCGACGTCAGGCCGGCGTCGTCGTCGCTGCCGACGAGCTGGAACGCGGTCGACACCTGCGGCAGGATGATCTGGTACGCCACCGCGACGGCGGCCGCCGTCACGATCGCGCCGATGATCATGATCCACCCGGCCAGCCACGACGTCGCCGGTTTCGCGATCTGCTTGGCCCACTGGTACACCGAGCCGGCGAGCGGGAACTGCCCGGCGAGCTCGGCGAAGCACAGCGCAACGGCCGCCTGGCCGACGAAGACCAGCGGCCACGTCCAGATGAACGCCGGCCCGCCCGAGCCGAAGCCGAAGAAGAACAGCTGGAACACGCCGGTCAAGATGGAGATGTAGCTGAAGCCGGCGGCGAAGCTGGAGAACGAGCCGAGCGAGCGCTCCAGCTCCTGGCGGTAGCCGAACTTTTCGAGGTCGGAGTTGTCGTCGGCAGCAGGCCCCCCGCCCGCCGGTATTTCCTGGGTGGTCATGGCAGCGTCCTTACGTGGTGGTGGGGGAAGCTTCAGCCTTTGAACCAGCGCTGCGGAACAGGGTCGATGTTCTGGTAGACGTGCTTGCTCTCCTGGTACTCGGCCAGCCCGGACGGCCCGAGTTCGCGGCCGATGCCCGATTTGCCGAACCCGCCCCACTCCGCCTGGGGCAGGTAGGGGTGGTAGTCGTTGATCCACACGGTGCCGTGGCGCAGGGCCCCGGCGACCCGCTGGGCGCGGGACGCGTCCGACGTCCACACGGCTCCGGCGAGCCCGTACTCGGTGTCGTTGGCCAGCGCGATCGCGTCAGCCTCTTGCGCGAAGCGTTCCACGGTGACGACCGGGCCGAAGACCTCTTCCCGGACGATCGCCATCTCCCTCGTGCAGCCGGAGAAAACGGTGGGGCGCAGGAAGAAACCGCTTTCGTACTCCGGTCCTTCGGGCCGCTTGCCGCCCGCCCGGAGCTGGGCGCCCTCCGCGAGAGCCCTTTCGATGTAGCCCTCGACCTTGGCGCGGTGCTGCGCCGAGACGAGCGGGCCCGTTTCGGTCGCGGGATCGAGGCCGTCGCCGACCCGGATGCGGTCGGCACGTGCGGCGAGGTCGGCGACGAACCGATCATGGATTCCATCTTGGACGATCAGCCGCGCGCCCGCTGAACAGACCTGTCCGGAATGGACGAACGCCGCCATCAGGGCGTAATCGAGCGCCGTTTCGTAGTCGGCGTCGGCGAAGACGATGTTCGGGTTCTTGCCGCCGAGTTCGAGGGCGACCCGGCGGACGCCCTTCGCGGCGGCGGCCATGATCTTTTCACCGGTCGCGTAGCCGCCGGTGAACGAGACCAGGTCCACGGCCGGGTGCTCGACCATCGCCGCGCCGACGCGGCCGTCGCCGAGCAGGAGGTTGACCACGCCGGGTGGCGTGCCGGCTTCTTCGAGCAGGGCGACCAGCTTGATCGTGGTCAGCGGGGTGACCTCGCTGGGCTTGAGCACCACGGTGTTGCCCGCGGCGAGGGCCGGCGCGACCTTCCAGGACATCTGGAGCAGCGGGTAGTTCCAGGGCGCGATCAGTGCGCAGACGCCGACCGGTTCGTGCACGATCCGGCTGACGACGGTCGCGCTGCCGGCGTCGACCAGGCGTCCGGCGTCCTTGCCGGCGAGGTCGGCGTAGTAGCGGAAGACGTTCGTCACGTCGTCGATGTCGATGCGGCCTTCGCCCAGCGTCTTACCGGTGTCGAGGCTTTCGGTGCGGGCCAGTTCCTCGCGGTCGCGGACCAGGAGGTCGGCGACCTTGCGGAGCAGGGCGCCGCGTTCGGTGGCGGTCGTCTGCCGCCACGGACCTCCGTCGAAGGCCCGGCGGGCGGCTCTGACGGCGGCGTCGACCTCCTCGCGGCCCGCTTCGGCGACGGTCTCGATGACCTGGCCGGTGGCGGGGTTCAGCACGTCGGAGCGTGTTCCGGCGGACGCGTCCGTCCAAATGCCGTCGATGTGGAGGTCTTTCATGCGGCCCTTCCCGGATCGGTAGTGGCTGCTCGGCGCGTTGAGTGCGTACATTTGTACGCGAAGCGTGTACAGATGTCCACAAGGGGGCTCGACACCGATGTCGAACACGGAACCCGCCGCGGCCCGGCGCCGCGGCCCGAACGACCCGGAACGGCGGGCGCGGATCGCCAAGGCGGCGATCGAGGTCGTCGCCCAGCGGGGGATCGACGGCGTCACCCACCGGGCCGTCGCGGCGGCCGCCGGCGTGCCGCTGGGCTCGACGACCTACCACTTCGCGACCCTGGACGACCTGCTGGAAGTGGCCCTGGTCGAGGCGGCGGAGAAGAACGTCCACGCGCTGAAGGAGTGGGAGTCGGCGCTGCCGCCGGACGCCGACTTCGCCGCGGCCCTCGCCGACCTGGTCATGGGCTACATCAACGAGCAGTACCGCGACACCGTGGTCGAGTACGACCTGTACGTGGCCGCGCTGCACCGGCCGCGGCTGCGCAAGGCGAGCGCGGCCTGGGACGACGCCCTGATCGCGTTCTTCGGCTCCCGCACGGACCCGCTCACCGGCCGGCTCCTCGCCGGGTTGTTCTGCGGCCTCCTGATGCAGGCGGCCCTGGCCGACCCCCGCCCGACGCGCGAGGAGATCGAAACCCTCTTCCGCCGCGCCATCAACGGCCCCGCCGTGTGAAGGGAACGCCAACACGCGTGATTGGGGAGCCGACACGCGTGATTGAAGGGTCGACACGGCGGTGGCCGCGCTCGAGTCTGGAGTTGCCCCGTGGGGCTGGACACCTTGATTCCAGACAGTGGTCTGGAGGGAGGATGTCCTGGTGTCTCGCAGGTCAAAGTATCCGGAGCAGT
>NZ_JBHVXZ010000120.1:0-18232 GCF_042881395.1 Amycolatopsis sp. NPDC058278
CAGATACCGGATCGCCGGGTGTATCCGCGCCCGGACGTGGGTACGCGCGCGGAACAGGCACGTTTCCCCCGGTAGCGGCAGGTGGGAGTCCGATGACCGACACGGTGACACGCCCGGCTCCGATCCCCCATCGCCCGGTGTGGCGGGGGAAGCGCGGCGCGACGATCCTGAAGACCATCCGCACCACCGACCACAAGACGATCGGTGTGCTGTACCTGACGACGTCGTTCGGGTTCTTCCTGATCGGCGGCCTGACGGCCCTGCTGATGCGCGGCGAGCTGGCCCGGCCCGGCCTGCAGTTCCTCTCGCCGGAGCAGTACAACCAGCTCTTCACCATGCACGGCACGATCATGCTGCTGCTCTACGCCACGCCGAACCTGTTCGGGTTCGCCAACTTCGTCCTGCCGCTGCAGATCGGCTCGCCGGACGTGGCGTTCCCGCGGCTCAACGCGTTCTCCTACTGGCTGTACCTGTTCGGCGGCACCATCGTCCTCTCCGCCTACGCCACGCCCGGCGGCCCGCCCGATTTCGGCTGGACCGCCTACACGCCGCTGTCCAACGCCATCCACTCCCCCGGCGTCGGCGGCGACCTGTGGATCTCGGGGCTGATCGTCACCGGTCTCGGCACGATCCTCGGCGCGGTCAACATGATCACGACCGTGGTGTGCCTGCGCTGCCCCGGGATGCTCATGTGGCGCATGCCGATCTTCACCTGGAACATCCTGTTCACCTCGATCCTCATCCTGCTCGCGTTCCCGATCCTCACCGCGGCGCTGTTCGCGCTCCTGGCCGACCGGCACCTCGGCGCGCACGTCTTCGACCCGGAGAACGGCGGCGCGATCCTGTGGCAGCACCTGTTCTGGTTCTTCGGCCACCCCGAGGTCTACGTGGTCGCGCTGCCCTACTTCGGGATCGTCACCGAGATCATCCCGGTGTTCAGCCGGAAACCGCTGTTCGGCTACAAGCTGATGGTGTTCGCGACCATCGGGATCACCGGGCTGTCGGCGGTCGTGTGGGCGCACCACATGTTCGCCACCGGCGCCGTGCTGCTCCCGTTCTTCTCGATCATGACGTTCTTCATCGCGGTGCCGACCGGGATCAAGTTCTTCAACTGGATCGGCACGATGTGGAAGGGGCAGCTGACGTTCGAGTCGCCGATGCTGTGGTCGGTCGGCTTCCTCGTCACCTTCCTGCTCGGCGGGCTGACCGGGATCCTCCTCGCCTCCCCGCCGCTGGACTTCCACGTCCACGACACCTACTTCGTCGTCGCCCACTTCCACTACGTGCTCTTCGGCACGATCGTCTTCGCGACCTTCGCCGGCATCTACTTCTGGTTCCCCAAGATCACCGGCCGGATGCTCGACGAACGGCTGGCGAAGTGGCACTTCTGGACGACGTTCATCGGCTTCCACACGACGTTCCTCATCCAGCACTGGCTCGGCGACGCCGGCATGCCGCGCCGCTACGCCGACTACCTCTCGAGCGACGGCTTCACCTGGATGCACACGGTTTCCACGATCGGGGCGTTCGTTCTGGGCCTCTCGGTGCTGCCGTTCATCTGGAACGTCTTCAAGAGCTACCGCTACGGCGACCCCATCGAGGTCGACGACCCCTGGGGCTTCGGCAATTCGCTCGAATGGGCCACCACCAGCCCGCCGCCCCGGCACAACTTCCTCGAGCTGCCCCGGATCCGGTCCGAACGCCCCGCGTTCGAGCTGCACTACCCGCACATGGTCGAGCGGATGCGCGACGAAGGGCACATCACCCGCGGCCACTTGGGTGGCAAGGCGTCGCCGGCCGAGGTTCTCGCGGGCGCCACCCAGCCCGACGAGCAGGGCGAGAGTGACGACCCCCGCGGCCGCTGACCCGGGCCCGCCGCTGCGAGCGTGGGAACGGCGGCGGCTGCGCGGGATCGAGCGAGGACTGCAGCCGGGCGCCCGGGGACGGCTGCTGCTGTGCGTGAGCCTGGACGCCGTCGCGCTCGCGCTGCTGGCGGCCGGGATCTTCGTGGCGCTGCCGTGGCTGTTCGCGGCGTGCGTCGCCGGCAACCTCGCCGTCTGCGCGCACCTCGGGCGCCGGTGAGCGCGGGAAGGCCGCCGGACCCGGGAGATCCGGCGGCCTTCCGCCCGGTCGCCGGGGTCAGAGGATCGGCGCGCCACCCGTCACCGCGACGCGGGCCCCGGACACGTAACTGCCGTCGTCGGAGGCCAGCAGCACGTACACCGGCGCCAGCTCGGCCGGCTGGCCGGCGCGGCCCAGCGGCACCTGCTCGCCGAAGGACTTCACCTGCTCCTCCGGCATGGTGGACGGGATCAGCGGCGTCCAGATCGGCCCCGGCGCGACGCTGTTCGCCCGGATGCCCTTCGGCCCCAGCAGCTGCGCCAGCGCCGCACACATGTTCGCGATGCCCGCCTTCGTCACGTCGTAGGGCAGCAGCTGCGGGGTCGGGTTGTCGGAGTTCACCGAGGAGCTGCCGATGATCGACGCGCCCGGCTTCATGTGCGGCACCGCCGCCTTGGCGAGGTGGAAGAACGCGCTCAGGTTGATGGCGAGGGTGCGGTCCCACTCCTCGTCCGGGATCTCTTCCAGGGTTTCGTGGGTCATCTGGAAGGCGGCGTTGTTCACCAGGACGTCGATCCGGCCGAACTCCTCGACCGCGCGGGCGACGAGAGCCCGGCAGTGCGCCGGGTCGGCGACGTCGCCGGGCACGACGACGGCCTTGCGCCCGGCCTCTTCGACCCAGCGCCGCGTCTCTTCCGCGTCTTCGTGCTCGTCGAGGTAGGAGATCAGCACGTCGGCACCTTCGCGCGCGTACGCGATCGCCACCGCGCGGCCGATGCCGCTGTCCGCCCCGGTGATGAGCGCCGCCTTGCCGGTCAGCTTGCCGGAGCCGCGGTAGGTGTGTTCGCCGTGGTCGGGCCGCGGCGTCATCGCGGCGGTCGTCCCGGGTGGGGTCTGCTGCTGGGCGGGCTGCTCGGACACGGTGGCTCCTCGGATACGGGAATGGATCTCCCCATCCGTGTTCCCGGCGCCGGTCGAATCATTCTGTCATCTTGATGATGACTTCATACTTGTCATCGTTTAGATGACATGCTAGAACGGTAGTGCGTGTTGACACCCACCGTCGAAGCCAGAAGGAGGACACCGATGTTGATGCGCACCGACCCGTTCCGTGAGCTGGACCGCCTCACCCAGCAGGTCCTCGGCACCGCCGGAACCTGGTCGAAGCCGGCCGCGATGCCGATGGACGCCTACCGCGCCGGCGACGAGTTCGTGGTCTGCTTCGACCTGCCCGGCGTCGCCCCGGACGCCATCGACCTCGACATCGAGCGCAACGTGCTGACGGTCAAGGCCGAGCGCCGCCCGCTCCCCGGCGGTGACAACGTCGAGATGCACGTCTCCGAACGGCCGCTGGGCGTCTTCTCGCGCCAGCTGTTCCTCGGCGAGAGCCTCGACACCGACCACATCGCCGCCGACTACGAAGCGGGCGTGCTGACGCTGCGCATCCCGGTCGCCGAGAAGGCCAAGCCGCGGCGCATCGAGATCGGCGGAGACCGGTCCGACCGCCGGGAAATCCAGGCCTGACGGGCGGAAGATGAACGAAAACGCGCGCGCCGCGGCGGAGCGGATCTTCGCCGCGGCCGCGGAACTCGGCACCACCCGCCAGGAGGCGATCCTCGTGACCCGGGCGGTCCACGCGGTCAAGAAGGGCCGCCCGACCGAGGTCGCCCTCACCGACTCCCCGCAGCACCGGCGGCGCCAGCTCGCCCACGTCGTCGGCTGCGCACTGTGGGACCCGGCCCTCGACGCGGACGAAGTGCTCGCCGCCGTCACCGGTGCGGGCCGGACGGCCCCCCGCGAGCGGCAGCCCTCGGCCGCCGCGTGATCCCGAGCCGCCCGCTACCGGTCCGCGTCGGTGCGCCGCACGGTCACCGCCGGGCCGGTCCCGGTGCCGGACAACGGCGTCGAGCCGAACCAGTCGAGGCACACCACCATCGCGTCGTCTTCGGCCTGGCTGCCGTGGCGGCGGGTGGAGAGCTCCCGCAGCACCGCGCCCGGCACGTGTGCCGCCGGCAGCTCCGCGGTCGCCGTCACCGCCTCGCCGAGCTCGCGATCCCCGTAACGCTCGCCGTGCGGGCCGAGCGCGTTGTAGACGCCGTCGCTGACGAAGACGAACCGGTCGCCATCGGCCGCCTGGAAGCCCTCGAGCGTGTAGATCGTGCCGTCGAACGTGCCGAGCGGGAGCTGTTCGTCGAACAGGATCCGCTCGGCCTTCCCGTCCCGCAGCCGCCAGAGCCGCGGCGAGCCCGCGTCGACCACGGTGACCGCACCGGTGCCGAGGTCGAACTCCAGCAGCAGCGCGGCCACGTGCTCGGCGCCGCGGTAGTGCGCGTAGAGCGCCTGGTCGGCGAGTTCGGCCTGCGCGTCGAGCGGGATCCCGGCGCGCCGGGCGTTGCGCAGCGCGTTCACCGCGAGATTCGTCAGCAGCGCCGCTTCGCTGCCCTCCCCCATGCCGTTGATCAGCGTGACCGCGAGCTTCCGGGCGGACGCCGACCAGTCGAAGCAGTCCCCGTAGATGGCGTAGGCGGGCTCCAGCTGGCCGCCGAGCGCGAATTCGGCGCGGGTGCAGGCCCGCCCGGGCAGCAGCTGCCACTGCATTTCCGCGGCCAGCGTCAGCCGCGAAGACCGCCGCGCCTGGATGTAGAGATCGGTGTCCCGGTCGGCGACGAACAGCTCGTGGGCCACCGCTTCGGCGAACCGCTCGAGCTCGGCCCACACCGGCGGTTCGGGTTCGCGGGGCAGGGTGACGGCCAGGACGCCGAGCCGGTCGCCGCGGACGCTGACCGGCAGGTAGCCGGTGACGCGGTCGCCGTCGCGGGAAAACGTCGCCGCCTGCGCGAGGAACGCGGCCCCCTGGTTCGTGCCGTCGACCGGGATCGGCTCCGCCGTGTAGGGCTCTTCGCTCACCTGGCAGAGTTCCGTGAGTGCGTAGTCGGCCATCAGCAGCTCGACCGCCTCGGCGCCGAAGTGCTCGCCGAGCCCCGAGCGCAACGCCCCGGGCAGGTCGTGCGGCGGTACGTCACGCAGGAGTCGTTCCACCGCCAGGGATCTGTCCAACGCCTGCCTCCTGCTCACGGGTCCGCCCCGCGCCGGCGCCGGGTCGGTTCTGTCGAGTCTGCGCCGCTCCGGCGCGCCGGTCCACGGCGAGTCTGTGAGCTGTGCTGCCGGTTCAGCATAGGGATGCCAGAGTGGACGCCGTGGATCGATCCCGCGAGCAGCCCGGCCCGGACGGGACGGCTGCCGTGTCGGACCTCGCCCGCCTCCTGGAGGCGGTGCTCGAGGGCGAGCGGGACGTGTCGCCGCGTCCGCTGTCGGTGTCGCAGCTGCGCGCGGTCGTCGCGCTGGACCGCCACGACGGGGTCAACCTGCGGCAGCTGGCCGAGCAGCTGGGCTCGACGCCGCCGCTGGTCAGCAGGCTCTGCGACCGGCTGGAGGCGGTCGGGTTCCTCGAACGGCTGCCCAGCGCGCGCAGCCGGCGGGAGCTGGTGCTGCGGCTGTCCGACCGCGGGCGGGCTTACCTGCAGGACCTGCGGGCGCGGCGGCGGGACCGCGTCCAGGCCCTGCTGGCGAAGATGAGCCCCGCGGGCCGGGCCGCGCTGGAGGCGGGGCTGCTGGAGTACCGGGCCCTGGCCGAGGCGGCCGGGGACCCCCCGGATTTGCATTCCTGATACAACTGTTGTTATATAGCAATAATCAGGTCGGCGTACAGCAGAGCGCGCCCCGAACACCGGAGGAGAAGTCGGTGCTGGGCACGGACGACAGCCAGGTCCGCACGGTCTTGGCGCGCATGCTGGAGGAAGACCGGGCCACGCTGGCCCGCGACTGGGCCGGGCAGGAGCCGGGCGAAGGCGACCGGAGCGGGCAGGAACTGCGGCGCGAGGCCGTCGAACTGCTGGAAGCCCTCCGGGCCGCGCTGGGCGGCACGCTCCCGGTGTCCCGGATCGTCGACCAGGATCCCGCCGTCCGAGACGCACTGACGTCGCTGTCGGAACGCCGGGCCCGCGCGGGCGCCCAGCCGTCGGCCACCGCCATGGCGATCCTCGCGCTCAAGCGCACCATGCTGAGCGCGATCGAGCGGCACACCGACGACTCCGCCCTGCGCTACCGGGCCGCGCTGCTGGTCAACGAACTGCTCGACAGCGCGGGCGTGCTGACGTTCGAGGTCTACTCCGCCGGTCGCGAGCGGATCATCCGCGAGCAGCACAGCCAGATGCTCGAGCTGTCCACGCCCGTCGTGCGGCTGTGGCGCCACGTCCTCGCGGTGCCGCTGATCGGCACGCTCGACAGCGCCCGGACCCAGGTCGTGATGAACAGCCTCCTGGAGTCGATCCAGGCCAACGAGGCCCGGGTGGCGATCATCGACATCACCGGCGTCCCGACCGTCGACACCGCGGTGGCCCACCATCTCCTGCAGACCGTCAGCGCCGTCCGGCTGATGGGCGCGGAGTGCGTGATCAGCGGCATCCGGCCGTCGATCGCGCAGACCATCACCCAGCTGGGCATCGACCTCTCGCACATCGTCACCCGCGGCTCGCTGGCCGACGCGCTGGCGACCGCGATGCAGCTGCTCGGCGACAGCGGCCGCCCGGGACCGGTGACCGGGTGAACACCGGCGTGCCGATCCTGCGGCTCGGCGACATCCTGCTCGGCGGGCTGCTGAACGACCTGGACGACAAGACCGCGCTCGCGTTCACCGACGAGCTGACCACGCGGATCGCGAACGAGAGCATCCGCGGCGTCATCATCGACATCTCCCGGCTGGAGATCATCGACTCGTTCGTCGCCCGCGTGCTCATGCAGCTGGCCGGCACCGGGCGGCTGCTCGGCACGCGGATGATCGTGGCGGGGATGCGCCCGGCCGTCGCACTGACCCTGACCGAGCTCGGGCTCCAGCTCACCGGCGTGCGGACCGCCCTCAACGCGGAACAGGCGATGGAACTGCTGGGCTGGCGCCGTCCCGCCGAGTCCGCCGGAGAAGCACCTCATGCTTCCTGACGAGCGGACCATCCCGTCCGGCGAACTCCCCGTCCGGGTGGAGGAGGACCTCCTCGCCGCCCGGCACGCCGTGCGGGCGGCCGCGGTCGCCGCCGGGTTCTCGATCGTCGACCAGACGAAGATCGTCACCGCGGCCAGCGAGCTCGTCCGCAACGCCTACATCCACGGCGGGGGCGGCACCATGACCGTCGAGGCCGTGCAGAACCGGGCCGGGCGGCTCGGGCTCCGGCTGCGAGTGCGCGACGAAGGCCCCGGGATCGCCGACGTCGACCAGGCGATGACCGACGGCTTCAGCACCGGCGCGGGGCTCGGGCACGGCCTCGGCGGCACCCGGCGGCTGGTCGACGAATTCGACCTCGACACCGCCCCCGGCCGCGGCACCACCGTCACCGTCGTGCGCTGGAAGCCATGACCACCATCGTTGCCGGCCTGACGCGCCAGATCCGCGTCGAGCACCCCAGCGCCGGGTACGCCGCCGCCCGCGTCGCCCGCGAAATCGCGCACGAGGCCGGGTTGGCGAGTGTGCTCGCCGACCGCGCCGCGGTGGTGGCGGCCGAGCTCGCCGGCAACATCGACAAGCACACCCGCGGCGGCTCGGTGTTCGTGCAACAATCGCTTTTCGGGGGTCCGGGTGGCAAAGCCCCCGGCCCGGGGCAAAGCCCCGGTTGTCACAGCTCGCTCACCGGGTGCGGCGTCGACGTGCTGGCCGCCGACGACGGCCCCGGCATGGCCGACCTCGACCACTGGCTGCTCGACGGCAACACGACCACCGCCACGATGGGCGCCGGCCTCGGCGCGGTGAAACGGATGGCGGCCGAGTTCCGGATCACGTCCTCGCCCGCGGCCGGGACCCTCGCCGCCGCCCGCCTGCTGGACCCCGCCGTGCCGCCGCCCCGCCGCGCGATCGGGCACTTCCGCCTGCCCCGCGACGGCGAGGAGTACTGCGGTGACGCCGTCGCGCTGGCCGACGTCACCGGCAGCCGGACCGCGGTCGTCGCCGACGGGCTCGGCCACGGCCCCGACGCCGCCGAAGCCGCCGATGCCGCGCTGCGGGTGTTCACCGAGAACCCGGACCGCCCGCTGTCCCACCAGCTGACGAACATGCACCGGGCGCTGCGCACGACCCGTGGGGCGGCGGTCGCGCTCGTGCGGATCGCGCCGCGGCGGCTCGAGTTCTGCGGCGTCGGCAACGTCAGCGGCGCGAGTCTCGGCGACGGGCCGTCCCGGCTGCTGCTCAGCACCCCCGGCATCGTCGGGTTCACCCTGCCTTCGGCGCCGGTCCGGCACCTGACGCTGGCCGACGACGACGTCGTCGTCCTGCACACCGACGGCGTCGGCACCGGCTGGCGCGTCCCCGGCCGGATCCCGGACCTGCTGCTGCTCGCCGCGGACCTCGCCCACCGGCACCGGAACGCCCGCGACGACGCGGCGATGCTCGCCCTCAGCGCGGACCGGTCCGCCTGATGCGCCCCGACCTGGCCCGGATCCGGCGGCGCCTCCGCACGGCCTGCACCCAGGCCGGCGTGCCCGCCGACGACCGCGGGCGGCTGGTCCTCGCCGTCACCCTGCTGGCCGAGCCCGCCCTCACCGCGGGCGAAACGGTGGACGTGGCGACGGCGGCGTCGGACCGGCGGCTCGCCGTCACCGTGCGGCTCGACCACGCCGTCAGCCAGGGCAGCCGCAACGCCCTGCCGCTGCTGCCCGAGCGCGGCGACGGCCGGACGCTGACCTGGCACCTCACCGGCGGCGGGCCGGCGGCCCCGGCCGAGCCCGACGACGACCGGGCGACGCGCGAAGAGATGCTGGCGCTGGTCGCCCGCGCCGACACCCTCGCCCACGAGCAACGGAACCTCAAGCACGAGCTCGCGGAGACCAACAGCGGCGTGCTGGCGATGTACGTCGAGCTCGAACAGCGCGACGAGCAGCTCCGCCGGGCGCACGCGGCCATCTTCCGCGAGCTGGAGGACGCGCTGCGCCCGCGGCCGCCGGCGGTGCCGGGCGTGGAGCTGGCCGTCCACTATTCGCCGACCGACCAGGACTCCCCGACCGGCGGCGATCTGTACGACTGGTTCGTCCTGCCCGACGGCCAGGTCCACGTGACCCTGGTCGACGCGGTCGGCCACGGCGTCACCTCGACCCGGCACGCCCTGACGGTCACGCACGCGATCCGCACGCTCGCCCTGGAGGGTCACCCGTTCCGCGACCTGATCGCGCGTACGTCCCACACCCTGGCGGCGATCGAGCCGGGCCTGATGGCCACGGTGCTGCTGGCCCGCGTGGACCCGGTAACGGGCCGCACCCGGTTCGCCAACGGCGGCCACCCGGAGCCGGTGCTGGTCACGGCGGCCGAGCCGGCGCGGCTGCTGCCCGCCCCGGTGCCCGGCCGCGGGGTCGGCTTCCCCGACCCGGGCAGCCGCGAACTGGTCGACGTGGTCCTGGCCGAGGGCGACACGGTGCTGCTCTACACCGACGGCCTGGTGGAAAGCCGCAAGGACATCGACGAAGGCCAGGCCCGGCTGCTGGCCCTGGCCGAGCGGCTGGGCGCCCGGCGGGCCGCCGGGCTGCCCCGGGAACTGGTGACCCGGATGCACGACGTCGTCCTGCACGCCGACGACACCGTCGTGCTGGCCCTGCGCCGGACCCTTCTGCCGTAGCCGCGGCGCCGCGGCTGGCCACGGCGGCCCGCGCTGTCCTACTGCGGCCCGTTGGTCAGCGAGAGGTTGAAGGAATACCGGGACGCCCGGTACACGTGCCACCCGTACTCGACCACCCGGCCGGCGTCGTCGTACGTCGTGCGTTGCATCGTGAGCAGCGCCGCTCCCGGCTCCTCCCGGAGCAGTTCCGCGTCCTCTTCGGTCGCGAGCCGGGCGCCGATGTGCTGCTCGGCCGCGTGCAGCCGCACCCCCGCCGACCGCAGGAGCTGGTAGAGCCCGCGCTCGCGCAGCTCGTCGTCGCCGGGGTCGATGACGCCGTCGGGCAGGTAGTTGTTCATCAGGGCGAGCGGCTCGCCATCGGTCGAGCGGAGCCGCTTCAGCCGCCGCACGTGCGTCAGCCCCGGCGCTTCGAGCAGCTCGGCCACCTCGGTGCCCGCCTCTTCGACCCGGTTGACCAGCACCGCCGTCTCCGGCTTGCCGCCCAGCCCGGCGAGGTCGTCGAACAGGCTGCTCAGCCGCAGCGGCCGGGCGACCTTCGTGCGGACGACCTGTGTGCCGACTCCGCGACGCCGCACGAGCAGGCCCTGGTTGACCAGCGTCTGGATCGCCTGGCGGATCGTCGGCCGCGACAGGCGCAGGCGCGCGGCGAGGTCGACCTCGTTGCCCAGCCGCGCCCCCGCGGGCAGCCTGCCGTCCGCGATCGCGGCGTGCAGCTGCCGGGACACTTGGAAGTACAGCGGCTCGGGACTGCCCGGATCCAGGACGATCTCGCGCCCCGCGTCCCAGGCCGGGAAGGTGACGTCCGGCTTGCTCATCCGCGAAGCCTACCGCTTCGGCACCACCTGTTGGGATGACGTGTTGTCCATATGTCTTGACAAAGTCCCCGTCTCGCTGGAATGGTCGGCGGCAGGGGCACGACGGGCGTGTCCGGAGATCAGCGGGGAGCGGACCTGTGACCGACGTGCTGCGGCGCATCGTCGCCCAACGCGTGCACGACCCGGGGGCGATCGCCGAGGCGGCCGCGAACCGCGTCCGGGCCGAATCGCTCTTCAACGACAAGGGCCGCACGATGATCATCGCGGCGGACCACCCCGCCCGCGGGGCGAACGCGGTGGGCGGCCACCCGTCGGCGATGGCCGACCGCGGCGAACTGCTGGAGCGGCTGTGCCTGGCCTTGGAACGCCCGGGGGTCACCGGCGTCCTGGCGACCGCGGACGTCGTCGACGACCTGCTGCTGCTCGGCGTGCTCGACGGCAAGACGGTGATCGGGTCGATGAACCGCACCGGGCTGGCCGGGTCGAGCTTCGAGATCGACGACCGCTTCGCCTGCTACGACGCGGAAGCGATCGAGCGGATGCGCTTCAACGGCGGCAAGACCCTGACCCGGATCTGCCTGGAGGACCCGGCCACGCCCAGCGTCCTGGAGAACACCGCGAAGGCGGTCAACGAGCTGGCCGACCGCAAGCTGATCGCCATGGTCGAGCCGTTCCTGTCGACCTGGGTCGAGGGGCGCGTCAAGAACGACCTCTCCCCCGACGCCGTCATCAAGTCGATCACGATCGCCGCCGGACTCGGCCGCTCCTCGGCCTACACGTGGCTCAAGCTCCCGGTCGTGGACGACATGGAGCGCGTGCTCGCGTCCTCGACCCTGCCTGTCGTCCTGCTCGGCGGCGAGGTGCAGGACCCGGACGCGGCCTTCGCCGCTTGGCAGCGGGCGCTGACCCAGCCGACGGTGCAGGGCCTGGTCGTCGGCCGGTCGCTGCTCTACCCCCACGACGGCGACGTCGCCAAGGCCGTCGACACCGCGGTGGGCCTGCTGTGAACCCGCCCCACCGCACCGGCGCCACTACCCGGAGGAACCCCGTGAACACCATCGAACACTGGATCAACGGCACCGCGACGCCGGCGGGCTCGACCCGCACGGCGCCGGTCTACGACCCGGCCACCGGACAGCGGCAAGCGTCGGTCCTCCTCGCCGAAGCGTCCGATGTGGACACCGCGGTCGCGGCCGCGGGCACGGCCTTCGAGTCGTGGGGCAACTCCTCGCTGTCCCAGCGCACCAAGGTCATGTTCGCCTTCCGCGAGCTGCTGGTGCGGCACGAAGACGAGCTCGCCCGGATCATCTCCGCCGAACACGGCAAGGTGATCGAGGACGCGCGCGGCGAGATCGTCCGCGGCCGCGAGGTCGTCGAGTACGCCTGCGGCATCGCCGACGCGCTCAAGGGCAGCTTCTCCGACCAGGTCTCCCGTGACGTCGACGTGCACGACTTCCGCCAGCCCCTGGGCGTGGTCGCCGGGATCACGCCGTTCAACTTCCCGATCATGGTGCCGCTGTGGATGCACCCGATCGCCATCGCCACCGGCAACACCTTCGTCCTCAAGCCGAGCGAACGCGACCCGTCGGCGTCGAACTTCGTCGCCCGGCTCTACGCCGAAGCCGGGCTGCCCGATGGCGTCTTCAACGTGGTGCACGGCGACAAGACCGCGGTCGACGCGATCCTCGACCACCCCGGTATCGCGGCGGTGTCCTTCGTCGGCTCGACGCCCATCGCCAAGTACGTCCACGAACGCGGAACCGCGGCCGGCAAGCGCGTCCAAGCCCTCGGCGGTGCGAAGAACCACGCCGTCGTCCTGCCCGACGCCGACCTCGAGTACGCCGCCGACCACCTCACCGCCGCCGCGTTCGGCTCGGCCGGCCAGCGGTGCATGGCGATCTCCGTCGGCGTCGCCGTCGGCTCGGCCGGCGACAAGCTGGTGGAGATCCTCGAACGCAAGGCCCACGAGGTGAAGGTCGGCCCCGGCACCGACCCGGCCAGCGACATGGGACCGGTCGTCACCGAGGCCGCCCGCGAGCGCGTGGTGCACTCCGTCGGCCGCGGCGCGGAGCAAGGCGCGAAGGTCGTCGTCGACGGCCGCGACCTGAAAGTCGAAGGCCACGAGGAAGGCTTCTTCGTCGGCCCGTCCCTGCTGGACGGCGTCACCCCCGAGATGGACGCCTACCGCGAGGAGATCTTCGGCCCGGTGCTGGCGATCGTCCGCGCCGAGACGCTCGACGAGGCGATCGCCGTCATCAACGCCAACCCCTACGGCAACGGCACCGCAGTCTTCACCGCGAGCGGCGAAGCGGCGCGCAAGTTCCAGCGCGAGGTGAAGGTCGGCATGATCGGTGTCAACGTGCCGATCCCGGTCCCGATGTCGTACTACTCCTTCGGCGGCTGGAAGGACTCCCTCATCGGCGACAGCCCGATCCACGGCCCCGCGGGCGTCCGCTTCTACACCCGCGCGAAGGTCGTCACCACCCGGTGGCCGCACTCCGAGGCCGCCTTCACCTTCCCCACCTCCAGCTGAGCCGACGCGGTCGTGTATCGCCGGGTCGTCGCCCGCCTCGGGGTCGCTCAAGCCAGGCCGGGCCGGGCATGTCGCGGATGCTTTGCTCGCGTGGGGTGAGCACGAGCAGGGCTCGGAGCAGTCCGGTGGGCTCAGCCCTCGGCCGGTGGTCGACTCACATCGCGATCTTGCCGAGGCCTTCACTCATGCCCGGGGACCCCACGCCGTCCCGCTGCCGCTTCCCGCTGCGGCACCCCGCGCCGGCGCGACGTCGTCCCCTTGAGGCGGCGGGCGGCGCGGTCCGTCCGCAACCGGAACTCTCTTCTCCGTTTTCCGGTACCGTGGCGTCACCCCCGCCGAAGGAGGCCGCCGTGGGATACCGAGGCCCGCTCCCGAAGAACGCCGTCGACCGTTTCAACACCTGCGTGGGCACCCTCCGGGCGTCGCCGCGCTGGGGACCGGTGGTCCGGCGTCACCTCACCCAGATCACTTACACGGGCCGGCGGTCGGGGCGCACCTTCAGCACGCCGGTCGGCTACCGGCGGGCGGGCGAGGTCGTCACCATCGGCGTGCGGATGCCCGACGCGAAGTCGTGGTGGCGCAACTTCACCGGCGACGGCGCCCCGCTCACCCTCGAACTCGACGACACCGGCCGCACCGGCCACGCGGTCGCGCGCCGCGACGCGAAGGGGCGGGTCACCGTGACCGTCCACCTCGACGGCGAAGCCTAGCCGGGCGTCGCGGCCATCCCGTGCCAGAGCAGCTCGGCGAGCTCCGCCGCGTCACGTCGCCAGTCGCCGTTCGGGTCGAGCCACAGCAGGCCGCCCAGGCCGCGCATGACCAGCACCGGGGTCAGGCCCGGCCGGACCGTTCCGGCCGCGACGTTGGCTTCGAGCATCGCCGACACCGCGCCGAGCATGTCCTCGAAGGCGTCGCTCGGCAGCTCGCCCCGGGCCGCCGTCGCGGTCCGCAGTGCGTCGGCCAGCCCCTTCTTCGTCATCATGTAGTGCGCGACGTGGTCGGTCACCCACACCCGGAACGCTTCGTCCGGGGCGTGCTTCTCCAGCAACAGCGGCACGATTTCCACGATGTGCCGGACCTCCCGCCGGTAGACCGCCAGGATCAGCGCCTCCGGGGTCGGGAAGTGCCGGTAGACCGTGCCGACGCCGACTTCGGCCTGCTTGGCGATCGCGTTGAAGGAGACCTCGCCCGTGTCGGCCAGCGACGCCGCCGCCGCGGCGAGGATGCGCTCGTGGTTGCGCCGCGTGTCCGCGCGGCGCGGGCTGACCGATCCGGTCGTCATCGTTCCTCCCGGTGGTCGTGCCGTCCCGCTGAATCTAGCCGAGCGCTGGAGCAACTCCAGCCCACCCGGTTCGTTGCCAAGCGGATTGTAATCCGCTAGCCTCGCGACCGAGTGAAGCGGATGAGTATCCGCTCCCGCCCTTCACCGCCCCACCACACCGTCGGGCAGCCCGCCCGGCTCCGCGGAAAGAGACCAGTGGACATCTCACTCCAAGTCAACGGCACCACCGAACACCTGGACGTCGATCCCGGCGTCACACTCCTGGACGCGCTGCGCGAGCGTCTCGCCGTCACCGGCCCGAAGAAGGGCTGCGACCGCGGGCAGTGCGGCGCCTGCACCGTGCACGTCGGCGGCAAGCCCGTGCTGTCGTGCCTCACCCTCGCCGCCACCGTCAAGCAGCCCGTGACGACCGTCGAAGGACTGTCCACAGAGGACGGGCTGCACCCGGTGCAGCAGGCGTTCGTCGACCAGGACGCCCTGCAGTGCGGGTTCTGCACCGCCGGGCAGATCATGTCGGCGGTCGCCGCCGTCGAGCAGGACGTCGACGACGTGCGGGAGTTCATGTCCGGCAACCTCTGCCGGTGCGCGGCCTACCCGAACATCGTCAAGGCCGTCGAGCAGGCGAGGCGGGCCGATGCGTCCCTTTGAGCTGACCGCACCCACCACCGTCGAGGCGGCGGTCGCCACGCCCGGCACGTACCTCGCCGGCGGGACGACCCTGGTCGACCTCATGAAGCTGGACGTCCTGACGCCGGAGCACGTCCTCGACATCAACGAAGTGCCGTTGCGCGGCATCGACACCACCGACGGGCTGCGCTTCGGCGCGCTGGAGCGGATGGGCGACATCGCCGCGCACGCGGGCGTCTACCCGGCGATCTCGCGCGCCCTGCTGCTGAGCGCGTCCCAGCAGCTGCGGAACATGGCCAGCATCGGCGGCAACCTGCTGCAGCGCACGCGCTGCTCGTACTTCCGCGACGTCGCCATGCCGTGCAACAAGCGCGTTCCCGGCAGCGGCTGTTCCGCGATCACCGGCGCGAACCGGATGCACGCGATCCTCGGCACCAGCGAGGCGTGCGTGGCCACGCACGCCAGCGACGTCGCCGTCGCCCTGGTCGCGCTCGACGCCCGCCTGCGGCTGACGGACGCGACCGGCAGCCGCGAGGTCGCGCTCGGCGACTTCTACCAGCTGCCCGGCGACACCCCCGCCGTGGAAAACGACCTTCGCCCCGGCGAACTGATCACCGAGGTGATCGTGCCGCGGCTGGACTGGGCCGCGAACTCCACCTACGTCAAGGTGCGCGACCGGCAGTCCTACGAATTCGCGCTGTGCTCCGCCGCCGTCGCGCTGGACGTCCGGGACGGGGTCGTCGCCGACGCCCGGGTCGCGGCCGGCGGCGTCGGGACGGTGCCGTGGCGGCTGCCGTCCGTCGAAGCGGCCCTGCAGGGCGCCCCGGCGACCGAAGCCGCCTTCGAAGCGGCCGCGGCCGTCGCCGCCGAGGGCGCGCAACCGTTGTCCGAGAACGGGTTCAAGGTGACGCTGCTGCAGCGGACCATCGTCCGGGCCCTGCTCGAACTGACCGAGGGGAACTCCCGATGATCACCCGGCTGGACGCGCCGCTGAAGGTCACCGGCGACGCCAAGTACGGCGCCGACCACACCTTCCCCGGCATGGTCTACGGCTACGTCCTGCTCAGCACCATCGCGCACGGCGAGATCGAGGCCGTGGACGTCACCGCGGCCAAGAGCGCACCCGGCGTGCTCGAGGTGTATACGCCGTTCGACCCGCTGGCGCTGCGCACGCCGAGCCTGCCGGTCTTCGGCGACACGTGGGTGCCGCTGCAGGACAAGGAAGTCACCTACTACGGCCAGCCGATCGGTTTCGTGGTCGCGGAGACGTTCGAGCAGGCCCGGGACGCGGCGGCCCTCGTCGAGGTCGCCTACCGCGAGCGGCCCGCCCGGACCTCGCTCGCCGAAGGCCTCGACACGGCCGAGCTGGCGCCACCGGCCATGGACGGCGCTCCCCCGGAAATCGAGGTGCTCGAAGACGGCGTCGACTCCATCGAAGCCGCCCTGGCCGCGAGCCCGGTGGTCGTCGAGGCGACCTACACGACCGCGACGCAGAACCACGCCGCGATGGAGCCGCACTCCGCGGTCGCGGTGTGGGACGACGGCGAGCTGACCGTCTACAGCGGGAACCAGGCGTCGAACATGCAGGCGGCGGAGCTGGCCATGGCCCTCGAGCTGGCGCCGGAAGCCGTTCACGCGGTCAACCCGTTCGTCGGCGGGGCGTTCGGCGGCAAGGGACGGACGTCCACGCCGGCGTTCCTGGCCGCGGCCGCCGCCCGCAGCCTCGGACGGCCGGTGAAGGCCGCGCTCACCCGCGAACAGGTCTTCACCGCCACCGCCGGGCGGGCCGCGACGGTCCAGAAGCTCGCGATCGGCGCCGAGCCGGACGGCACCCTGGTGGCCCTGCGCCACGACTCGTGGTGCCACACCGACACCGCCCGGTCGTTCGTCGAACCGACGTCGCACGGCACCTCGCGCGAGTGGTACGCCACGAAGAACCTGTCGATCACGCAGAAGATCGTGCCACTGAACGTCCCGCCGACGACGTTCATGCGGGCCCCGGGCGAGGCACCCGGCTCGTTCGCACTGGAAAGCGCGATCGACGAGCTCGCCGTGAAGCTGGGCATGGACCCGATCGAACTGCGCGTCCGCAACAACTCGACCGCCCCGCCCGGCCACGACCTGCAGTGGTCGAGCAAGCACCTCGACGAGTGCTTCCGCATCGGTGCGGACCGCTTCGGCTGGGCGCACCGCCCGGCGGGCTCGCGCACCGACGGCGACTGGCTCGTCGGCGTGGGCGTCGCCACCGCGGTGTTCCCCGCCCTGCGGTTCCCGGCCACCGTCGGCATCACGCTGCGGGCGGACGACACCGCCGTCGTCGCGACGAGCGGCGCGGACCCCGGCACCGGCCTGCTGACCGTGCTCTCCCTGGTGGGTGCCGAATCGCTGGACATCCCGGCGGACCGGATCACCCCGCGCCTCGGCGACTCGGCCCTCCCGCCGGGCGGCATGTCCGGCGGCTCGACGGCGACGGCGAGCGCGGGCACGGCGATCATGCTCGCCGCCACCAAGGCGATCGACGAACTGACCGCGATGGCCGCCGATCCCGGCGCACCGTTCGCCGGGCGCCAGGTCACCTACGCCGACGGCCGCGTCTTCGCCGACGGCGAGTCGATGACCTTCGGCGAGCTGCTGCGGGCCGTGGGGCGCGAAACGCTCGAGGTGACCGGCACGTCGGCGCCCGGCGAGGAGATGACCAAGCACTCCTTCGCCTCGTGGGGTGCCCAGTTCTGCGAGGTCCGGGTGCACAAGTGGACGCGCGAGGCGCGGGTGTCCCGGCTGCTCGGGGTGTTCGACGCGGGCCGGATCATCAACGACAAGGCGGCCCGCAGCCAGCTCATGGGCGGCATGATCTGGGGCGTCTCGGCCGCGCTGCACGAGGGCCTGGAGATCGAGGCCAACGGCCGGCTCGCCAACGGCGACTTCGCCGGCTACCTGCTGCCGGTCAACGCCGACATCCCGGAGGTCGAGGTCCAGTTCGTCGAGTACCCCGACACCCTGCACAACGCGGTCGGTGCGCGGGGACTCGGCGAGATCGGCACGGTCGGCATGGCGGCGGCGATCGCCAACGCCGTGTACAACGCCACCGGCACCCGGGTCCGGCACATCCCGATCACCATCGAGGACCTCCTCGAAGGCTGACGTCGCGGGGCGGGCGGTGCCCGCCGCCCGGGCCCCCCCGCAACACGAAATAAAGGTGTAGGCGGGCGGGTGGGCCCACCCGGGCCCGCCCCCGTATACAAACCCGACAACCCCGGTCGAGGAA
>NZ_JBHVXZ010000120.1:18242-31002 GCF_042881395.1 Amycolatopsis sp. NPDC058278
TCACCCGGGTCGGGCACTTCCGGTTCTCCTTCGCGTCCCACCTCTAAGGTTGCCGGCGGGGTGAGGGCGTTCCCGGACGCCCTGCCCGCGCAGCAACAGGAATTCACGGTGTCGCCGGGCGCTTGGCCAATCCGGGCCCGGCGCCGTTATCCATCCGCGACAACCTCGGAGACGGAACGCCCATGACGGCGGCCCGTCCGCGGTCCTAGGCTGACGGGCGCTTCCCCCGACAGTCCACGAAGGGACCCCCCGCATGACCGACCCCGTCGTCCCCACCACGTCCGGCGCGGTCCGCGGTCAGGTCACCCCCGCCGGCGTGGTGCTCTTCCGCGGCATCCCCTACGCCGCCGCGCCCGACGGCGAGCTGCGCTTCGCCGAACCCGTTCCCGCGCCACCGTGGGAGGGCGTCCGCGACACGCGGAGACCGGGGCCGACGGCGCCGCAACGCCGTCACGACGTGCCCGGCCTCGACCTGACCCCGCTCACCGGCACCGGCTGGCGCCCGGGACCGGAGTACCTGACGGTCGACGTCTGGACGCCGCAGCCGGGCGCGGCCGCGCTGCCGGTGCTGGTGTTCGTGCACGGCGGCGCGTTCCTCGGCGGCGCCGGGTCCGCCGCGGTCCACGACGGCACGGCGTTCGCCCGCGCCGGCGCGGTGCTGGTGACGGTGCAGTACCGCCTCGGCATCGACGGGTTCCTCCCCCTCGACGGCGGGGCGACCAACCTCGGTCTGCGCGACCAGCTCGCGGCCCTGCACTGGGTGCAGGAGAACATCGCCGCGTTCGGCGGCGACCCCGCCAACGTCACCCTCTTCGGCGCGGCGTCGGGCGCCGTCAGCGTCGCCTGCCTGCTCGGCTCGCCGCTGTCGGCCGGGCTCTTCCACCGCGCGATCGTCCAAAGCGGACACCCGGACATGGTCCGCGACGGCGTCCAGGCCCGGCGGCTGGCCAAGGTGGTCGCCGACGAGCTGAAGGCGGAACCGACGGCGGAGGCGTTCCGCAAGGTGTCGACCGAGCAGCTGCTCGACGCCCAAGACGCGGTCCTCCGCCCGGGCGGCGCGCCCGACCTGCGCGACGCGCTGGGGTACGACCGCGGCTACGGCCTGAGCCCGTTCCTCCCGGTGGTCGGCGACGACGTCCTGCCCCAGCACCCGGCCAAGGCGATCAAGGCGGGCGCGGGCCGCGACGTCGACCTGCTCGTCGGCAGCTGCAGCGAAGAGATGCGGCTCTACCTGGTGCCGACGGGCGCCCTCGAAGCGGTCACCGACGACCAGGCAGTGGCCTCCCTGGCGGTCTCGCACCCGGACCCGGCGGGCGTGCTGTACGCGTACGGCCTCGGTTCGGGCCGCACGGCGGGCGAGGTCCTGGTCGAAGCCCTGACGGATCTGGTCTTCCGCGACGGCGTGCGCGACCTGGCCGAGCACCACACCGGCCGGACGTTCCGGTACGAGTTCGAGTGGGGCTCGCCGCTGCTCGAAGGCAGGCTGGGTGCGTGCCACGGCCTGGAGCTGCCGTTCGTGTTCGGCGCGCTGGACACGCTCTCGGGGCCGCGAGGCCTGCTCGGCGAGAACCCCCCGCACGAGCTGGCGACCGAGCTGAACGGCGCCTGGTACCGCTTCGCCACGACGGGTTCGCCGGGCTGGGCCGAGTACACGGGCGAGGACACGATGTTCCACGCGTACTGACCGCGGCGACCCCGCACGCCGGCTCGGCCACAGATCACGAACCGGTCGAGGGCTTTGCTCCACCGGGCTGGCTCCGGGCCGGGACGGTTGACTATCCCCTTGCTCCGCTGCCACGCTCAGGCGCCCGGACGGCCGGATGAATGGGGACCACCGATGTCCGAGGCGGGCTCTGCCGCACCGCCACGCTCCTTCGTCCGCACGCTGCTGCGCAGCGGCACCCCTGCGGACCCCACCGAGCCCGTCACCGACAGCAGCGACCTCACCGCCGTCGGGGACGCGACGCTCGCCCGCGCCTCGCGCTACTGGGTTGCCGTGCCGCTGGCCTACCGGGCCGCCGCGTTCGTCAAGGTGTTCATCGGGTTCACCGCCGCGAACGGCGTGCTCGGGCTCGGGCCGGTGCTGGGCGCCACCGTCTTCGCCGTCGCGGCCAACACCGCCGCCGTCATCTGGGTGCTGCGTTCGGGCGGCCTGCGGGCCCGCCTCACCGGGCGCGCCCTCGGTCTGGACCTTTCCCTCGGCGTCGCCCTCAACCTCGTGGTCGCCATGACGGCCCCGGCCGCGGTGCAGCCGTTCGCCGTCGACGTCTCCTGGACCTGGCTGGTCGGCTCGGTCGCCATGTGGGCCGGCACGTCCGGGCTGCCCGCGGCGCTGTGGCTGTTCGCGGCGGCCGTCCCGCTCCGGGCCGCGCTGACGCTCGCCGGCGGCCTGCCGTTGAGCGACCAGCTGGCCCTCACCCGGTCGATCGGCTGCCTCGTGGCGCTGGCGGTGGCGATCGTCCTCGCGGTGGCGATCCTCATCCTGCTCGGCGTCGGCACGCGGTTCGCGGTGGACATCGGGCTGCGGCGCGGGCGCGAGGCCGAGCGCCGCCGGACGCGGCGCATCATGCACGACAGCGTGCTGCAAACCCTCGAAGCGCTGGCCATTTCGGCGCCGGGCGACGACGCCCAAGCCGCCTCGCGGCTGTCGGAGCTGCGGTCGGTCGCCAAGGCGGAAGCGGCCGAGCTCCGCCGCCGGATCACCGAGCCCGTGCCGACCGGGCTCACGCGCGGGTTCGCGGTCGAACTCGCCGACGTCGCCACCGAGCTGGCCCGCGACGGCCTGCGCACGCAGCTCGTCGCCGCGGACTTCGCCGACGACCACAAGGTCTCCCAGGACCGGCGCACCGCGTTGTGCGAAGCGGTCCGGGAAGCGTTGCGCAACACGGTGAAGCACTCCGGGACGAAGCAGGTCGTGCTCCGCGTGGAGAAACGCGACGGCGGCATCGCGGTGGTGGCCCGCGACCAGGGCCAGGGCTTCGACGTCGGCGACCGGCCACCGGGCTTCGGCATCAGCCAGTCCATCATGGCCCGGCTGGCCGAGGTCGGCGGACACGGCACCGTGGACTCGCAGCCGGGCCGCGGCACCCGCGTCACGATGTGGGTGCCGGGCTGAGCCACGGCGGCGCCGTGCTCGCACTGCCGGTGATCGTCCGCCCCCAGGCCGGCTACCGTGCCCGGACCGCGACCGGCACGCGCACCGCCACGAAGTCCGGCCGGTGGCGCACCGCGAACCCCAGCGAGAGGTAGAGGCGGATCGCCGAGGTGTTCCCCGCGGCCGCGTGCATCATCGGGGTCTCGCCGCGCTCGCGGATGCCCGCCGCCACCGCGAGCACCAGCCGCGTCGCGAGGCCCTGGCCGCGGTACGCCGGGTCCGTGCAGACCGCGCTGATCTCCGTGTGGCCCGGCGGGTGCAGCCGCTCGCCGGCCATCGCGACGAGCGCGCCGCCGCGCCGGATGCCGAGGTAGGTACCGAGCTCGACGGTCCGCTTCCGGAACGGCCCCGGCCGCGTCCGCTCGACCAGGTCCAGCATCTCCGGCACGTCCGCGGGGCCGAGCCGCACGGCTTCCGGCTCGGGCGCGGCCGCGACGCCCTCGTCGACCAGCTGCACGCCGGGGATCTCGTCGAGCACCGCCCAGCCGGACGGCGGCCGCGTGGCGGTCGCGGCGAGCACGACGGTCGCGCCCGGCCCGGCGAGCTCGGCGACGTCCAGCCAATCCTGCTCGCCCGGGTCGTCGGGCAGGGCCAGGAACGGCGCGACGTCCTCCGGGTAGCGCAGGACACGCCCCCGCCGTTCCGCGAAGCGGGCGTGCGGACCGGTCAGCGACGCCCAGGTCGGGTTGTCGAGCGGAGAAGCCATGGCTCCAGCATGCGGAGGCGGGCCGGGTGACCGCCGCCACTCCCACATCCTGGGTAGGGTGCGCACGTGGGTTCCCAGGTCCCGGTGTGGATTCCGATCGTCGTCGCCCTGCTCGGCCTGGCCGGGGTGATCCTGACCCAGCTCCTCTCCGGACGGCGGGAGACGCGGCGCATGGCCGAAGAGACCGCTCGCGAAGAGCGCCGCTGGCAGCGCGAACGCGAGGCCCGCACCCACGAGACCCGCGCCGACGCCTACGCCCAGCTGATGGGCGTCCTCGAAGCGTTCGACGGCGTGCTGTTCCAGGCCCGCTCGATCGTCGAGTCGGGCGGCCACCTCGACGAACACCAGCTCACCGAGTTGCGCGAGGTGCGCAGCGAGGCCCAGCACGCGCTGGGGCCCGTCGTGCTGCACGCGCCGGAGGCGGTCCGGCGGCTGGTCAGCGGCGCCACGCTGCCGCGGATGCGGCTGGCCGCGATGCTGCTGGCCCCGGACGACGACCACACCCGGCTGCGGCCCGCCTGGGACGCCGGCCAGCGCGGCTACCGCGTCATGCGCGCTCGGATGCGGGCCGACCTCGGGTTCGACGCGGAACCGGTGGACGAGCTCTACGGTGCTCAGCCGACCGTGGTCAGTTCCTCGTCCGAAAGCACCTCGGACCCGGCCGAGACGACCAGCCGGCCGCCGTCGACCTGATAGCGGTAGTCGCCGTTCACCGCGACGAAGCCACCGCCCTCGGCCTGGGCGGGCAGCATGATGTGGGTGTCGTCGGAGGCGGCCTGCCCGCGGGCCTGGCCGTCGTAGAAGATCCGTCCGTCGGGGGTCCGGCAGATCGTGACGAGGGACTTCGCGGTCTGCGCCACGAGCAGCGCCGTCCCGGTGCCACCGGGCAGGTAGCGCGCGGCGTCCCCCGGGCACGGCTTGTCCGCCGCCGTCGACGTGCTCGTCGAGGGCGTGACGGGTGGGGTGACGCCGTTCGCGGTGGTGACCACGGTCTTGGTGGTCGGCAGCGCGGGCGTCGTGTACTCCGGGTAGGACCCCGACGCGGACGGCGGGGGCCGCGAGTGCCCGGCGAACAACAGGACCCCGCCCACCGCGACGCCGGCCACCACCATCAGCGCCAGCAGCACCCACAGTGCCCGCGCGCGAGCCCGGCCCGGCGCCAGGCCAGCGCAGGTGTGGCAGCGCCGGGCGGCGGGGTCGTTGACCGCGCCGCACTGCGCACACGTCCAGGGAAAACCCGCCATCGGGCCTCCTTCGGCCCGGCGCCACGCCACGCCGGTCCCTCCATCGTCACCGACGAGGGCACCGGCGGCAACGGCTCGTGGCTAGCCGGCCACGACGTTGACCATCCAGGGGATGCCGAACTTGTCGACGCAGCAGCCGAATTCGTCGCCCCACATCTGCTTTTCGAAGGGAACCGTCACGGTGCCGCCTTCGCTCAGCTTTTCCCAGTAGCCGCGCAGGTCGTCGCCGTCGTCCCCGCTGAGGCTCACCGAGATGTTCGTGCCCGGGTTGTGCTCCATCCCGGCCGGGGTGTCCGACGCCATCAGCGTGAAGCCGTTTTCGGCCTCCAGCTGCGCGTGCATGACCTTGTCCGCGTCCGCTCCTTCGGGGGAACCGAATTCCCCGAACGTGTTCAGGGTGAGCGTGCCGCCGAAGACACCCTTGTAGAACTCCATGGCCTGCCGCGCGTCGTCGCGGAAGCTCAGGTACGGGTTGAGACGAGAAGCCACGGCCATCTCCTTCGATCGGACGAGAGCAGCATCCTCGCAGAATGCCCGGGCCGCGCCAATCAGCGGATTTTCAGTCAGAGCACGAAGCGCCGCCGGGCGACGGGTTCCAGCGGCAGGGCGCCGTGCAACGCGGCCCGGGCGCGCAGCTCCAGCGCCCGGTCCAGCGGCCGGGCCCCCGGCGCCGCGGTGTGGAACGTGCCGCGGTCGAACAGGTACACGAGGGCGAGCTTTCCTTCGCGGCGTCCGGCCGGCTCGGCGAACTCGACGGTCGCGAACCGCAGCGAGCCGCCGTAACCCGCCCGGGCCAGCCGGTCCGCGACGTCGACCAGGTCGCCGGTCAGCACGCGCAGGTCGCGGTCGCGGCGCCAGCACCGGACCGTCGAACGGCCCTGGAGGTCCTGCGTCACCAGCGGGTGCACCGGCAGCCGCGCCGACGTCGCGGCGATCAGCTCCGCCTCGGTCCGGGCCAGCGCGTCCCCGTCCACCTTGAAGTCGACCGTGCCGCCGCCGGTGGGCGCGAGGCCGAGCGCGGCGCGCATCCGCGGGGCGGCCGCGGCGAGGGTGTAGAGGGACTGCAGGTGCGGGCGGGAGGTCCAGCACCGGACGAGCTTGCTGTCCAGCAGGGTCACGACGAACGTTCCTATCCTCATTTCGGAGGCCGCCGGACCGGGCGCACTGGCAATGTCCACTATGGACGTCAGGCGCGGGGACGCGGGACCGGAAAGGACAGCATGCGCTCGCGCGGCCCGTTCCGGACCGGAACTCCGCCGCGACACGGCGAACGGTACCGGCCCGCCGCCGAACGGTCACTCCGGGTAAGTTCCGCCGATCAGCGGTATTCCTCTCGCCTCACGCGGTGGCGATCACCACCTTGCCGAAGTTCTCCCGGCGCGCGAACCGCTCGAAAGCCGCTCCGGCGTCCTCGAACGAGTGAACGCTGTCGATGACCGGCTCGAGGGGCCGCACGTCGAGCCACCGGAGCAGGTCTTCGGTGTCCTCGCGGCTGCCGACCCAGATCTTCCGCACGGTCGCCCCGCTGCGGAAGAGGTCCATGAAGTCCACCGGAGGCCCGCTGCGGCCGACGAACCCGACGAGCGCGATCTCGGCGTGGTGCGTCCCGGCCGCGACCAGTGACTGCGCGAACGTGCCCGGGCCGCCGACCTCGACGATCCGGTCCGCACCCCGCCCGCCGGTGGCGTCGAGCACCGCCTTGCCCCATTCCGGCGTGGCCACGTAGTCGATCACCGTGTCCGCGCCGAGCCCGGCCAGCTTGGCCGCCTTGTCCGCACTCGACGTCGTCGCGACGACCCGCGCCCCGCGCGCCTTCGCCAGCTGCACGGCGAACAGGGAGACGCCGCCGGTGCCGAGGGTCAGCACGACGTCGCCCGGGCGCACACCGTCGAGTGACCTCCACGCCGTGACCGCGGCACACGGCAACGTCGCGCCCTGCGCGAAGGTCAGCGAATCCGGCAGTGCGACGAGCGCGTGCTCCGGGACGGCGCGGTATTCGGCGAGCCAGCCGTCCCGGCCGTTGCCGTACCCGATCAGGGTGGCCGGCATGCGCCCGGCGATCCAGTCCGGGTGGAAGGCGTTGATCACCCGGTCTCCCCCGGCGAAGCGCGTGACCTCCTCCCCCACCGCCACGACCTCGCCGGCGGCGTCCGACACCGGGATCAGGTCCCCGGCGCCGGTGGTGATGTGGTCGCCGTTCAGAATGAGCAGATCGCGGTAGTTCAGCGACACGGCCCGCACCCGGACGAGCACCTCGCCGCGCCGCGGCTCGGGCATCGGCTCTTCGCGCTGGACCACCCGGCCGGACCGGGGATGGTAAACGCGCACCACGCCTCCTGATGTTAATCAAATGACTAACATCGACCATGGCACAGCGCCCTCGCCCGGGAACCCGGCCGGCCGTGCGGCGCGATCATGCCACCGGTCAGCAAGCCCGCCGCGTCCCGGCACTTCAAGATCCTCCGCGCGGCCGGACTGCTCCGGCAGTGGGACTGCGGAACGCAACGGCTGAACGCGCTGCGCCGCGAGGAGTTCGACACCCGCTTCCCCGGCTTGCTCGACCTGGCCCTCGCCGAAGCCGCGCGCGGCTGATTCGCCGCGTTCCTCGCCAACCAGACATTTAGCGTTGCTAATAGATCTGGGTCAGAGCTACCGTCGGGAGCGTGACCGAACTCGCCGACCGGCTACTGGGAGCCGTCCAGGGGATCCGCCGGGTGGTGCGCCGCCGGGTGCGCGCCGACGTGCCGGGCATGCCGCTGCCGGGCGCCCAGGCCGAGCTCCTGCGCGTGGTGGCCGACCACCCCGGCATCGGCGTCGCCGCGGCCGCACGCGAACTGCACCTGGCGAACAACTCGGTCAGCACGCTGGTGAACCAGCTCGCCGACGCCGGCCTGCTGCGCCGCGAAGCCGATCCCGCCGACCGGCGCGCGGCCCGGCTGGAGGTCACCGCCGCGGCCGCCGACCGGATGGCCGCTTGGCGCCGCGCCCGCACCGGGCTCGTCGCCAACGCCCTCGCAAAACTGTCCGAAGAGGACACCGCGGCGATCGGGCAGGCATTGCCGGCACTGGAGAAACTCATGGGCATCCTGAAGGAGCAGCCATGACCGAACCCGCGGCGGTGCGCTGCACCGGCCTGAGTCACTCGTTCGGCGCGACCCGCGCGGTCGACGGTGTCGACCTCGAAATCCACCCAGGTGAGGTGTTCGGCCTGCTCGGCCCGAACGGCGCCGGCAAGACGACCACCCTCCGGATGATCACCACGCTGCTGCCGGCCACCCCGGACCGCATCACGGTCTTCGGCGTCGACGTCGCGCGCCGCCGGATGGCCGTACGGCGGCTGATCGGCTACGTCCCGCAACAGCTGTCCGCCGACAGCGCGCTGACCGGCCGCGAGAACGTCGCCCTCTTCGCGCGGCTCTTCGACGTGCCCCGCCGCGGGCGGGCCGAGCAGGTGCGGCTCGCCCTGGACCTGGTCGGGCTGGCAGGCGACGCCGACCGCACGGCCAAGACGTACTCCGGCGGCATGATCCGCCGGCTCGAGCTCGCCCAGGCCCTGGTGAGCTCGCCGCGGCTGCTCATCCTCGACGAGCCGACGATCGGGCTCGACCCGGTCGCGCGGTCATCGGTGTGGGACCGCATCGCCTCCATCCGCGAGGCGACCGGCATGACGGTGCTCGTCACCACGCACTACATGGACGAGGCCGAGCAGTACTGCGACCGCGTCGCCCTGATGGACGCCGGCCGGATCCGCGCGCTGGGCACACCCGCCGAGCTGGAGGCCGACCTCGGCCCGGAGGCCACTTTGGACGATGTGTTCCGGGCGGTGACCGGGAATCGGATCGACCACGAAGAAGGAGGGATCCGCGGTGTCCGTGCCACTCGCCGTACCGCCCGCCGCCTCGGCTGACCCCGGCCCGCTGCGCCGGCTGCGCGTGCTCGGCGCCCGCGTCGGCGCGATGTGCCTGGTGGAGCTGCAGAAACTGCGTCGCGATCAGACCGAACTGCTCACCAGGGCGATCCAGCCGGCGCTGTGGCTGCTGATCTTCGGGGAGACGTTCACCCGGCTGCGCGCGATCCCGACCGGCTCGACGCCGTACCTCGACTTCCTGGCACCGGGCATCCTGGCCCAGTCGGCGCTGTTCATCGCGATCTTCTACGGCATCCAGATCATCTGGGAGCGGGACGCGGGCGTGCTCGCCAAGCTCCTGGTGACCCCGACCCCGCGCGCGGCGCTCGTCGCAGGCAAGGCCTTCGCCGCCGGGGTCCACGCGCTCGTCCAGGCGCTGATGGTGCTGATCCTGGCGGCGATCCTCGGCGTCGGGCTGACCGCGAACCCGCTGAAGCTGCTCGCGATGGCCGTCGTCCTCGTGCTCGGTTCGGCGTTCTTCTGCTGCCTGTCCATCGTGATCGCCGGGATCGTGCTCTCGCGGGAACGGCTGATGGGCATCGGGCAGGCGATCACGATGCCGCTGTTCTTCGGCTCGAACGCGCTGTACCCGGTGGACCTGATGCCCTCGTGGCTGAAGGTGCTCAGCCACGTCAACCCGCTGAGCTACCAGGTCGACGCGCTGCGCGGCCTGCTCATCGGGACCCCCGCCCACCTCGGGACCGACTTCGCCGTGCTGGCGGTGGCGACGGCGGTGGCCGTTTCGGTCGCCTCGGCACTGCTCGGCAGGTTGGCCCGGTGAGGCACTTGTCTCACCGAACGGAAGCTTTATCACCCGATGCCTAATGTCGAATTCGTGAAACGTCGCGGGGGCGTGGTCCCTTTTGCCGGGTTGTGTGTGCTCGCCGGGATTCTGGCGGCCGGGACGGTGGCACCCGCCGCCATCGGGGCGGGCCTGCTGTCCAATCAGGTCAGCGATTCGGTGGACGCCATTTCCGCCCGGCTCGCCGCGGCCGATCTGCCGCTGACCACGACGGTGACCGACCGCGACGGCACCCCCATCGCGACGCTCTACGCGCAGTACCGCCTCCCGGTCACCGCGGCCGGGATCGCGACCACGATGAAGGCCGCGATCATCGCCGTCGAGGACCGCCGGTTCTACGCCGAAGGCGGCGTAGACCTGCAAGGCATGCTCCGCGCGGCGGTCAACGACAGCAGCGGCGGCGCCCTGCAGGGCGCGTCGACGATCACGCAGCAGGACGTCAAGAACTTCCTCATCAACGTCGTCGACCGGAACGACCCCGCGGCCCAGCAGGCCGACCGCGAGGACTCGATCGCCCGCAAGCTGCGGGAGGCGAAAATGGCCGTCCAGCTCAACGACACCATGAGCAAGGACGACATTCTGGCGAATTACCTCAATGTGGTCGAATTCAGCGGAACCGTGTACGGGGTCGGCGCGGCGGCCGAGGCGTATTTCGGGACGACCGCGGACAAACTGACCGTGCCCCAGGCGGCCCTGCTCGCCGGAATGGTGAACAACCCCGGCGTCTACAACCCCTACACCCACCCGGACAAGGCGCTGCAGCGCCGCAACCTGGTCATCGATGACATGGTCACCAACGGCTCCATCCCGGCCTCGTACGCGGCGACGGCGAAGGCGGCCCCGCTCGGGCTGCTGCCCAACGGCCCGGTCACGCCGTCCGGCACGTGCCTCGGCGCGGCGCCGGACGCCGGGTTCTTCTGCGCCTACGCGGAAAGCTACCTGGTGCACGCCGGGTTCACCGCCGACGGGCTGGCCACCGGCGGGTACACGATCAAGACCACCCTCGACCCGCGCGTCTCGCAGGTGACCAAGGACGCCGTCGACGCGAACGTGCCGACCACCCAGGACGGCGTGGCCAACACCTTCGCCGTCGTCCGGCCGGGCCAGGACGGGCACCAGGTGCTGGCCATGGTCGCGAACCGCAGCTACGGCACCGATCCGGCGCGGGGCGAGACGTCGACCGACATCGTCGCGGACGCGAGCAACGAGTTCGGGGCGGGCTCGTCGTTCAAGATCTTCACCTCGGCCGCGGCGCTCGTCACCGGCCAGGCGGGCCTCGACACCCCGCTGCCCAACCCGGACAGCCAGTGCTTCCCGGTGCCGGACGCGCATTCGTCCTGCTACACCGTCCACAACGACGGCCACTACGCGGACCCGATCACCCTCGCCGACGGGCTGGCGACATCGCCGAACGTCGCGTTCGTCGGGCTCGAGAGCCAGGTCGGGATGCCCGCCGTGCTCGACATGGCCTACAAGCTCGGGCTGCGCACCACCCTCGCGACCAACGACGCCGGCCGCACGCCGGACCCGAAATCCGGTAACCCGCAGTACAGCGAGCCGCAGTCGCAGTACTTCCGGAACCTGCTGTCGTTCACCCTCGGCAACAGCCCGGTGAGCCCGCTGGAGATGGCCAACGTCTCGGCGACACTGATGAGCGGCGGCGTGTGGTGCCCGCCGAACCCGATCCTGTCGGTGACCGACCGGAACGGCAACGCCGTGCCGGTCGCGCAGCAGGCGTGCGAGCGGGTCATCCCCGAGGGCGTGGCGGACACCCTGGAAGCGGGGCTGAGCAAGGACACCACGAGCGGCACGTCCGCCGAAGCGGCCCGCGCGGCCGGCTGGACCCGGCCCGACATCGGCAAGACGGGTACGACGCAGCTGAGCGAATCGGTCGCGTTCGTCGGCGGTGTCGACGGCTACGCGGTGTCGTCCATGGTGTTCGCCGACGGGCCGCACCCGCGGGAGATCTGCCCGGGCACGCCGGTGCACCTCGGCGACTGCGGCCACGGCGCGTTCGGCGGCACGGTCGCCGCACCGCCGTACTTCCACGCCATGAGCCGGCTGCTGGCCGGGGTCCCCGACCAGCCGATCCCCGCCGCCGATCCGGCGTACCTGGCGGCGCGGTCGTGAGCTACCGCGGTTCGAGGAAGACGAGCGGGATCTCGCGCTCGGTCTTCGTCTGGTACTGCGCGTAGTTCTTGAAGTCGGCGGTGATCTTCGGCCACAGCCGGGCGCGCTCTTCCGCGCCGGCCACGCGGGCGCGCATCGGCCGCTTCGGGCCGCCCTTCAGCGAGACCTCGACGTCGGGGTTGTCGCGCAGGTTGAGGAACCACGCGGGATGCGTGTCGTCGCCGCCCCGCGACGCCACGACGACCACCGCGTCACCCTCCTGGTGGGGCGAGGTGAGCAGCACCGACCGCGGCTGCCCGCTCTTGCGGCCGACGGTGGTGAGCTCCAGGACGGGCATGGCGACCTGCCAGCCCACCCGCCCGCCGGTGAGCTTGATCAGGCCGCGGTGCACGGTGTTCATCGTCTTCAGGACGAAGTCGCTTGGCATGATCCCAATCTAGCCTCGATCTTTCACTTGGCGCCGGGGTGAGGTGGCCGCGGGTGATTTGATGTGCTGGTTTGTGTTGGGCATGGGTGATTCCCGGCGCTGGGGGTCGCCGGCTCTCCGGTTCCTGTGGTCGTGGGGGTGGGACGCTGGTTCAGGCGTGCAGCGCGGTGTAGCCGGTGTGGATGAGGTGGCTCCAGGGCCAGTCGTGAGGGAGCCTGAGTCGGTGGCGGCGTCCGCTGTGGATGATGCGTCCGGCGACGGCGAGGATGCGCAGCCGTAGACGTTTGGGTTCCCGGCGCCGTGCCGGTTCCTGTTCGTCGAAGGCCAAGGTCTGGGTCCAGGCGAGCAGGTCTGCGGCCAGGGCGGCGATCTCGAGCCAGATCTGATTCT
>NZ_JBHVXZ010000121.1:0-30572 GCF_042881395.1 Amycolatopsis sp. NPDC058278
GCGTGATCCAGCCCGGAACTCACGTGATTGAAGCCGGAACTCGCGTGATTGAAGCCGGAACTCGCGAGTTCCGGCTTCAATCACGCCGGTGACGGCTCGGATCACGTGAGTGACGGGTTCCGCCCCGCCGCGACACCGGTGAACCGGCTGGTCCCGGCGCCTGCGTCACCCTGAACGGGCGCACCCGGCGGGGCCGCTGGGCGCAACGGCTACCCTGGTGGTCCGAAGGCCGCACGAGCAGCAGGAGGTGCGGGTGAGCCAGGAGCTCGACGCCGCGGTGCCCGCGAAGCAGGGCGCCCCGCAGAACGGGCAGGCGGCACCGCCCGCGCCGCCGAAACCGAACGGCGCGGCGCCGAACCCGTCGGCGACCCGGCGCGTCCGGGCGCGGCTCGCCCGGCGGATCACCGCGCAGCGCGCGGCCCCGGTCAAGCAGGTCCTCGAACCCCTGGCCGTCATCCACCGCGAGCTCCACCCCAACGGCGACCTCGGGCTGCTCCAGCGCGCCTACGACGTCGCCGAGGAACTGCACCGCAACCAGCGGCGCAAGTCCGGCGACCCGTACATCACCCACCCGCTCGCCGTCGCCACGATCCTCGCCGAGCTGGGCATGGACACCACGACCCTGGTCGCGGCGCTGCTGCACGACACGGTCGAGGACACCGGCTACGCCGTCGAGAGCCTGAAGGCCGACTTCGGCGACAAGGTCGCCGAGCTGGTCGACGGCGTCACGAAGCTGGACAAGGTGCAGCTCGGCTCGTCCGCCGAAGCCGAGACCATCCGCAAGATGGTCATCGCGATGGCCAAGGACCCCCGGGTGCTGGTCATCAAGCTCGCCGACCGGCTGCACAACATGCGCACCATGCGCTTCCTGCCGCCGGAGAAGCAGGCCCGCAAGGCCCGCGAGACCCTCGAGGTGCTCGCGCCGCTGGCCCACCGCCTCGGCATGGCCACGGTCAAGTGGGAGCTGGAGGACCTGGCGTTCGCCATCCTGCAGCCCAAGAAGTACGACGAAATAGTGCGCCTGGTCGCCGACCGCGCGCCCTCGCGCGACATCTACCTGCGCTCGGTCATCACGGACCTGACCAGCAACCTCGTCTCGTCGCGGATCACCGCGAAGGTCGAAGGCCGGCCGAAGCACTACTACTCGATCCACCAGAAGATGATCGTCCGCGGCCGCGACCTGGACGACATCCACGACCTGGTCGGCGTGCGGATCCTGGTCGAGGACGTCCGAGACTGCTACGCGGCGATGGGTGTCGTGCACGCGCTGTGGCAGCCGGTGCCCGGCCGGTTCAAGGACTACATCGCGCAGCCGCGCTTCGGCGTCTACCAGTCGCTGCACACGACGGTGATCGGCCCGGACGGCAAGCCCCTCGAGGTGCAGATCCGCACCTACGAGATGCACCGCACCGCCGAGTACGGCATCGCCGCGCACTGGCGCTACAAGGAAACCAAGGGCACCCACTCCGGCAACGGCGTGGACGTCGACGAGATGGCGTGGATGCGCCAGCTCCTCGACTGGCAGCGGGAGGCGGCGGACCCGGGCGACTTCCTCGAGTCGCTGCGCTACGAGCTGGCCTCGCGCGAGATCTTCGTGTTCACGCCGAAGGGCGACGTGATCACGCTCCCGGTCGAGTCCACGCCGGTCGACTTCGCCTACGCCGTGCACACCGAGGTCGGCCACCGGTGCATCGGCGCCCGCGTCAACGGCCGCCTGGTCGCGCTCGAACGCAAGCTGGAAAACGGCGAAGTCGTCGAGATCTTCACGTCGAAGGCCGAGAACGCCGGGCCGTCGCGGGATTGGCTGCAGTTCGCCGGCTCGCCGAAGGCGCGCGCCAAGATCCGGCAGTGGTTCGCCAAGGAACGCCGCGACGAGGCGATCGAAGGCGGCAAGGAAGCCATCACCAAGGAGATCCGCAAGGTCGGCCTGCCGATCCAGCGGCTGGTCTCCGCGGAGTCGATGGGGGCGGTGGCCACCGAGCTGCGCCACGCCGACATCTCGTCGCTGTACGCGGCGGTCGGCGAGGGACACACGAGCGCGAAGCACGTCGTGCAGCGCCTGGTCGCGCTGATCGGCGGTGTCGACGCCGCGGAGGAGGAGCTCGCCGAGCGCGCGACGCCGTCCACGGTGACCCGCCGCCGCGGCTCCAACGACGTCGGCGTGGTGGTCAAGGGCGCCAGCGACGTCTGGGCGAAGCTCGCCCGCTGCTGCACCCCGGTGCCGGGCGACGAGATCCTCGGGTTCGTGACCCGCGGCGGCGGCGTTTCGGTGCACCGCACCGACTGCACGAACGCCGGTGACCTGCAGTCCCAGCCCGAGCGGCTGGTCGAGGTCGAGTGGGCGCCCTCGGCGTCTTCGGTGTTCCTGGTGGCCATCCAGGTCGAGGCGCTCGACCGGCACCGCCTGCTCTCGGACGTGACCAAGGTGCTGGCCGACGAGAGGGTCAACATCCTGTCGGCGTCGGTCACCACGTCCCGCGACCGGGTCGCGGTCAGCCGCTTCTCGTTCGAGATGGGCGACACGAAGCACCTCGGCCACGTCCTCAAGGTGGTGCGCGGCGTGGAAGGCGTCTACGACGTCTACCGCGTGACGTCGGCTTCCTGAGGCTGCCACGACCCGTCGACCGGGACGCCCGCGGCCGCGGCGATCCGGTCGCGGGACTCGAGCAGCCGCGCGCGCAGGGCGGGCAGGTCCAGGCCGAGCAGCCTGCCGTCGCGCTTGACCGCCTCTCCGGCGACGAAGACGCTGTCGACCAGGCCGGGGTGACCGGCGCTGACGATCGTGCCGATGGCGTCGCCCACCGGGAAGACCGCCGGGTCCTCGGCGTCGAGCAGGACCAGGTCGGCGTCCTTGCCGACGGTGATGCTGCCGGTCCGGGCACCGAGCCCGCAGGTCCGGGCACCGTCCACAGTGGCGAACGAGAGGACGTCCCGGGTCGTGAGGGCGCCGCGCTCGGCCGCCAGCGCGGTGCGCATGGCGGAGAACATGTCGCCGCCGGCGGACGGGCAGTCGTCGACCGACAGCGACGGGCGGATCCCGGCCGCCAGCGCGCGGCCGGTGATGAGCGGTTCGAAGCCCATCTTCAGCTCGACGTCCGGGCTGACCGACACCGAGCCGCCCACGTCGGCCAGCATCGCCAGCTGGTCGTCGGAGAGCCCGTTGCCGTGGACGACGGTCGTGCGGTCGCCGAGCAGGCCCTGCTCGTGCATCCAGGCGAGCGGCCGGTCGCCCCGCGGCCAGCCGCCGGTGCCGTGGACGTGCACGCTCATCCGGAGGTCCAGTTCCCGCGCCAGTGCGACATCCGCGGTGGTTTCGTCCAATGTGGACATCACCGGGCCGCGCAGGCCGAGTGCCATGTCTTCGCCCGCGAGCAGGGCCCGCACCCGCCGGATCTCCGGCGCGATGTCCGGACCCGCGGCGCCGTAGCAGAAGATCGAGCGGCCCGGCGCGTCACCCAGCGCCTGGATCGCGGCGTCGGCGTTCTCGGGGCGGTCGGCGCGGTGGAACCAGTCGAGCAGGGTGGTGACGCCCGAGTTCAGCGCTTCGATCCGGCCGAGCAGGTTGCCCAGGTACACGTCTTCCGGGCGGTAGTGCGGCCCGAGCGTGCCGTGCACGGCGACGCGGTACTGGCCGAACGTCCAGTCGGCACCGAGACCGCGGAACGCGGTCTGCCAGGTGTGCCGGTGGGTGTCCACGAAGCCGGGCATGACGATCTTGCCGCTCGCGTCGACGACTTCGGCCCCGGCCGCGTCCAGGTCCGGGCCGATCGCGGCGATCCGGCCGTCTTCGATGAGCACGTCCGCGCGGGGGAGCGTCCCGACCGCCGGATCCATGCTGACCACCAAGCCACCGCGCACAAGCTTGTCCATGGGTGTCCTTCCCCAAGAGTTGATACGTCAACTCTAGCCTAGACTGGAGCCATGGCGGAGATGGGCCCGGCGGACTGGGCGTTCTGGGACACCTGGATGCGCGCGCAGCGCCTGCTCGTCCGCGAGCTCGACCGCGGCCTGCAGCGCGACTGCGGCATCTCGAAGGCCGAGTTCAGCGTGCTGGTGACGTTGCGGCGCCCGATGCGCGTCGGCGAGCTCGCCGACGCGCTCGACTGGGAGAAGAGCCGGGTCGCGCACCTGCTGACGCGCATGGAGAAGCGCGGCCTGGTCGCGCGCACCGAGGACGGCGCCGGGGGCAGGCGCACCGGGATCGAGCTGACCGGCGAAGGCCGCCGCCTCGCCGGCAACGCCACCCGGGCCCACGGCGCCAACATCCGCCGGCTCGTCCTCGACCGGCTCACGCCCGACCAGGCCGCCGCCATCCGGGCCTGGAGCGAGCAGCTGATCGAATCCGCTTAGCGGCCGGTTGAACGAGTTCGGCACCTCCGGGGCCACGTCGTCTCTACGCCGATCGCGCGCGAAGTCATTCTGAACCGACCGCTCAGAACAGCGCCCCGACCAGGGCGATCAGCGGCGGCACCGCCTGCGCGAGGGCGCCACCGCGGCCCGCGCCGCGGGGCCGGCTGAGCGCGCGCACGTCCGAGACACCGAGGGCGATCCCCGCCAGCAGCATGAACCCGCAGCAGTAGCGCACCAGCCAGCGCCCGGCGTCGACGTGGCCGGTGTGCAGCAGGACCAGCCCGAGCACCGGGCCGGCGGCGAGGAACAGGTTGTAGCACCCGACGTTGAACGACCACAGCCGGGTGGCGGGCAGGTTCGCCGGCGGGATCTTGAAGATGCCCTCGTGCACGCCCCGCCGTTCGAACAGCAGCGCCTCCCAGGCGAACGCCAGCAGGTGCACCAGTACCGCCACCCCGGCGAAGATCTGCGCGACGGCGTTCACGGCACGAGCTCGATCCCGTGGCGCCCGGCGATCTCCGGAATCCGGTCCGGCGTCGCCTGGTCGACGGCGCGGAAGAACCGGCCCATCCCGTCGGTCAGGCACATCGCGAGGAACTGGGCCGACGGCGTGTGCACCGTGAAGGTGTTGACCGCGCCCGCCGGGATGCTGATCGACGCTCCGGGGCCGAGGTCGTGGAGTTCGCCGTCCACGTACACCGTGATCCGCCCGTGCAGGACGTAGAAGCTCTTCGCCCAGGGCTCGGCGTGCGGCGGGACGTCGCCGCGCTCGCCACGGCGGGCCTCGGCGTCGCCGAGCTGCACGCCGCCGCCATCGAGCTGGTCGACCGCGTGGTGCCCGCCGAGCTGACGTGCTGGGCGTCGCTCGACCCGGACACCGCGGTGATCAGCTCGATGACCAGCGGCCGGGCCCGCATCCCCGGTGAGTACGAGCCGCTGCTGGCGACCTACGAGTACGACGGCGCCCAGCCCCACACCTTCGCCGAGCTGGCACTGCTGCTTGCGGGGGTTCCGGGTGGCGGAGCCCCCGGCCTGGGGCGGAGCCCCGGGTGTCACGGCGGGCAGTGCCGGTGGCGCGCCTGTCGGACCTGCCCCGCCGGGCCGCCGAGCGCAGCGGCCGGTTCGCCGAGGTTTGGCGGCCGCTGGGGCTCGGCCACGAGCTGCGCGTCGTGTTCCGGGTCGACGGCACGTCGTGGGGCGCGGCCGGCCTGGTGCGGCGCGGTGAGTTCAGCGACCGCGAGGTCGAGTTCCTGACTTCGGTCGCCCCGGCTCTGGCGGCGGCGACGCGGGTGGCGCGCGCGCCCGCGGCACGGGGGAGCGGGCGGAACCGGCGATCGTGGTCGTCGGGCCGGACGGCGGGCAGCGGGCGGCCACCGCGGCGGCCGCGGTGTGGCGCGCCGAACTCGACGAGATCGCCCCGGGCCGGTTCGCCGTCCTGCTGCGCGCGGTGGTGACGAGGGCCGCGCGGCGGCGACGCGCCCGGGTGCGCGACGCCCACGGCGGGTGGATCGTGCTGCACGCCGGCCGGCTGGTGGCCGGGGCGGAGGACGACGGTGAGACGGTCGTGACCGTCGACCGCGCTTCGGGTGCGGAGCTGCTGGGGGTGCTGCTCGCCGCCTACGGCCTGACCGCCCGGGAGCGCGACGTCTGCCGCGAGGTGCTGGCCGGACTGTCCACAGCGGACATCGCGGCCCGGCTGGCGATCTCGACCCACACGGTGCAGGACCACCTCAAGTCGGTGTTCGGCAAGGTGGGGGTCCGCAGCCGTGGGGAGCTGACCGCGAAGCTGATGTCCTGACCATTCCCGCGTGGCGGCGGAAAACTGCCGGGAGGGACGGCAGGGACATTCGTGCCCGAAATGCGGTGCCGCCGTCCGCAACTGCATGATACCGTCCGCAAATTGCGGGGGAGCGGGCTGTCCGGCGACCGGGATCCCCGGCCTGACAAGGGGGCAGCATGGCCGATGACACCACGCGCTACCTGTGCGCGGCGTCCTACCTCGACCCCGCCTACAGCCGGCGGGCCATCTCCGAGTTCCTCGTCGAGCCCACCCGGCCGGTGCCGCCGTCACCGGGCCTCGACGCGGGCCGCGTGCTCACCGAGGCGGTGCGGGCGCGGGCGCGCCGCAAGAACTACGACGGGCTGCTGGTGGTGCTCATGGCCGTCGTCATCGGGCTGTTGTGGGACAACCCGCTGCTCTACGGCTGGATCGTGCTTTCGCTGGTGCTCGTCGTCGCGCGGGCGGGGAAGAACGCCTACGCGACGGAGAAGAGTCTCAACCCGAAAACCTTGGTCGTGCTCGGGATCGCGGTCGTCGTCGCCTGGCTGCTGCTGTCCTATTCGGACGAGATCTTCGGCTCCGGAAGCAGTTACTCCTCCGGCCGGTACTACGGCCAAGACGTCTATTCCGACAGTTCCCCGGGCGGCGACACCGCCCGGACCGTCATCGGCGTCGTGCTCGCGGTGGTCGTGTGCGTGGCCGTGACGATCGAGCGCTGGTCCCTGTGGAACCTGCTGACGACGCGCTTCAAGCGGTTCGGCGGGGCCGCGGACGGCGGCGGCAGCCTCACCGGCCTGCTCACCGAAGACTTCCGGGGCCAGCTCGCCCGCTACCAGGGGAGCGCGGAACCCGCCGAGCCGCCGGGTGCGCCCTTGGTGGTGTACCGCGGGTACAACCCGTTCGTGGGCGCCGGTTTCCGGCGTGACGCCTGGTCCATGGCGATCCCGCTGGAGCGGATCGAGGACGGCGAAGGCCGGCCGAAGCTGACCACCGAAGCCCTGTACGACGGGGTCCGCACGGCGATCGCGGACCTCCGCCACGCGAACGCGCTGTCGCCGGACCACCGGCTCGGCGGGCTGACGGTGACCGAGGCGGTGTTCACCCCGGCCACCGAGCTCGTCGACCACCTGGGGGAGCCGGAAGCCGCCGCCTACCTGCCGGACATCGAGCGCCCGCCGCACACCCGGCTCAGCGAGGCCGACGTCGCCCGGCTCCGCACCGAACCGAAGGAGTGGGCGCGCTACTACCTGTCCTTCCAGGTGGAGACGTGGGACCGCGACCTGGTGCTCACGACTTTCCTGCACGTCGCGGTGGACGACACCACGCTGTACGCCGAGTGGACGCCGTACATGCTGCCGCCGATCCGGGCCGAGTACCGCGTGGTGGACAAGATGCGGCCGGATTCGCTGCGCCCGCTCGGGCAGGGCCTGCTGGCCTGGCTGGAGATGCCGGCGAGCCTGCCGGGCCGGATCCTGAACCTCGCGTCGTGGATCCGGCAGCCGAAGCGCGAGCCCGGCGTCGTGGACCCGGACCGCTACGGCGCCGCGAGCACGCTGCGCGAACTCGCGTCGGTGAACCTGTTCACCGACTACTTCCAGCTCGTCGACATCGCCCGGTACGAGAAGATCATCGAAAGCCGGCTCCTGCCGGCGATCGGCAAGCTCCTCGGCGACGCCGGCTTCTCGACGGCGAAGTTCGAGGAGCAGGCGGCGGTCGTGATCAACAACGACATCACCATCCGCGGCGACAACCGCGGGCCGATCACCCAGACCGGGCTGCGCACCCCGCGCCCACGGCCGCCCGCGGCCTCCGGCCGCGTGACCAGGACGGAGACCTGATGGGACACCGCATCACGAACAAGGTCAGCATCGGCGGCGACAATTCGGGCAAGATCACCCAGACGGGCATCGAAGCCGGCGGCGCCGAAACAGCGGTCTCGTCGTTGCTCGAGCTGGTCGAGCGGCTGGCGACCGAGGTGCGCGGCCAGGACCTCGCGAAGCAGGAGGTCGTGGAGGACACGCTGACCGACCTGGCGGCCGATCTGCGCACGGGCGACGCCGCGGAGCCGGCGGTGGTGCGCAGCCGCTGGGAAAAGGTCAAGGGCCTGCTGGGTGGGGTGGTGCAGTTTTCCGAGCTGGTCGCCAAGATCTCCGACCAGGTGCAGAAGATCTTCGGCTAGAGGAACTTCCGCAGCAGGGCGTTGACCTCGTCCGGCCGTTCCATCGACGGCAGGTGCCCGGTGTCGGCCAGCTCGACCAGTTCGGCCCGTGGCAACGATTCCGCCAAGTGCGCCGACAGTTCCACCAGCCCCCGCGCGTCCGACGTCCCGATCACCACCAGGGCCGGTGTGGTGATCTCGGCCAGCCGGTGCCGGGTGTCCGGGATCCGCTCCGTCCACTGTGGAGTGGTCCAGTCGTGCCGGTACACCTGCTCGCACATCTCCCGGACCAGCGCGACCATTTCAGCGGGCAGCGCGGAGACTTCGCGTGCGGGTCCGGCGACCAGGTAGCGGATGTTGGCGTCCGCCATGGCCTGCACGTCCGCCGGGTCGACGTCGCCTTCCCGGGCCTGGTAGCGGGCGAACCGGTCGGCGGGGACGGCCTCGGCGGCCAGCCGGGCGAAGTCCGCCAGCATGTGGTCCGGCCAGGTGTGCCCGGTGAGACCCGAGCCGAGCAGCGCCAGCCGGGTGATCCGCTCCGGCGCGGCGAGGGCGGCGTCCAGCGCGCACGCCCCGCCCATCGACGCCCCGACCAGCGCGGCCTGCTCGATCCCCCGGGCATCGAGCAGGGCCAGCAGGTCCTCGAAGTGGGCGTGTTCGCCGTTCTCGCCGCGGGTTTCCCCGAACCCGCGGCGGTCGTAGCGGATCACCCGGTGGGTGGCGGCGAGCTCGGTGAACTGCGCGTCCCACATCCGGCGGTCGCCCAGTGCGGCGTGCAGCAGCACGACCGCGGGCCCCTCTCCCGCTTCGTCGTAGCCGAACGCCGTCCCGCCCACCTCGATCGCCGCCATGGCCCCCAAACTAGCCACCCGACCGCGTCACACACCGCAGGTTTCGCTCAGGGCGAGAAGCTAGGGTGCCGGTCATGACCGACGGATTCGACCTGACGCGCGACGGCGAAGTCGCCCGCCTGACGCTCACCCGGCCGGAGAAGATGAACGCCATCACCTACGGCATGTGGGCGGCGATCCCGGACGTCGTCGCCGAGGTGGAAGCCGATCCGGCGCTGAAGGCGCTGGTGATCGCCGGGGCCGGCGAGCACTTCTCCGCCGGCGCCGACATCAGCGAGTTCGGGGAGCTGCGCACCACGGCGGACGGCGCGGCGGCTTACGACAAGGCCGTCGAGGGCGCGGTCGCCGCCCTCACCGCGCTGCGCAAGCCGTCGGTCGCGATGATCCAGGGCAACTGCATCGGCGGCGGCTGCCAGGTTTCGGTCGCCTGCGACTTCCGGTTCGCCGCCGAGGGCGCGCGGTTCGGCATCACCCCGGCGAAGCTCGGCATCGTCTACCACTTCGATTCGACCCGCCAGCTCGTCTCGCTCGTGGGGCCGGCCCACGCCAAGTACTTCCTCCTGTCCGGCGAGCTGATCACCGCCGTCCGCGCCCGGGAAATCGGACTGCTCAACGACGTCTTCCCGGCCGACGACCTCGAAGCCTCGACGCTGGCGTTCGTGGAGACGTTGTGCTCGCGGTCCCAGGCGTCGATCCGCGGGATGAACCGGATCATCGAAAAGATCGTCGCCGGGCAGGAAACCCCGGACGCCGAGGTCGAGGAGATCCGCTCGGAAGCCCTGCACGGCGAGGACTACGCGGAGGGCGTCGCCGCGTTCCTCGAGCGGCGGCCGCCGCGGTTCACCTTTCGCTGACCTCGAAGTCCAGGTAGGCGTGGAAGTGCTCGGCGACGACGTCGGTGACGCCGTCGGGGCCGAGCTTGCCGTCGATCTCGATGACGCGGATGCCGAGGTCCCGTGCCGCCCGCACGGCTTGGGCGGCGAGCATCCGGTCGCGGGTGAGCCGGGTGCGCTGCTGCGGGATCGCGGGGGCGTCCGGCCGGTGCCGGAGCTGGTGCTGGCGGAACAGCTCGGTCGGCACCAGCACCACCATGCGGCCGGGCGAGTCCACCAGCGGGGCGACGAGCTCCGGCCGCAGTCCCCGGCCTTCGGCGACGACCGGCCGGGGCGAGGTCAGCGCGCGCAGGTCGTCGAGCGCGCGGTGGAAGCGGTGGCCGAACTCGGCCATCATCGCGGCCAGCTGGTCGCCGGCCGGGAGGTCGTCCGGCAGCGGGGCGCCGGGCCGGGCCCGGTCGTCGTGGTGGTAGGCCGTCAGGCCGTGCCGCTCGGCCAGCAGCCGCGCGACGGTGGACTTGCCGGTCCACGGAGCGCCACCGATCCACAGCGCCTTCCGGAGGGTGCCGAACGGATCCCGGGTCATGGGACGACTATCGCGGGCCCGGCGGCCCGATGGCCAGTGTTCCGGTGCCGGTTGATCCGTTCAGCGCAGAGTGACGCGGGACGCACGCCGCGGGGTCACGGCCGGTCGCCTTCGCCGTCGACCACGAGCACGGTCGCGGAGTCCGCGAAATCCGGCTGCGGGCCGATCCGGAAGTGGAACCGCGAGCCCGGTCGCACCGCGGCGATCACCTGGGTTTCGGCCGTGTCGAGCACGATGATCGCGTGCTCGGCGGTGATCGGTTCCGGGCGCAGCACGACGTCCGGGCGCGGCTCGGGGACGACGATCGGGAGCGGCAGGGTGCCGCTGACCGAGCCGGTGCCGAAGTCCTCCTCCTCGCGCGGGGGCGGTTCGAACGGGGCCGGCGGGAGCAGTTGCGGACGGCGCCGCCACCAGAGCCCGGCGAGCAGGCCGGTCAGCAGGCCGCCGGTGCCGCTGACGGCCGAAGCCAGGCCGACGCCGAGACCGGACGTCTCCTCGGCCGGAGCGGGCTTGGCCACCGGAGCGGCGGGTGCGACGGGAGCGGGGGCCGGCAGCGGGCCGAACTGCACGCCCGGCTTCTGGACGGCGTCCTCGGGCAGCTGGAGCACCTGGCCGGGCTCGATCGCCGCGGCATCGGTGAACGGCGTGCCGTCCGGCCGCGGCCGGCCCTGGTTCAGCTGGAAGATCTCGGGGAATCGGCGGCCGTCGCCGAGCGCCCGTTCGGCGATCTTGAACAGCGTGATGTCCTCGGGGGTGTCGGCGTGCGGCACGATGTAGTACTTGACCGGCGGCGGCGGGTCGGCCTGGGCGAGCGCGGGACCGCCGGCGAGCACGGCGAAGAGGACACCGGCGCAGCCGGCCTGACCGGCCCGCCCGAGGACGCGGCGAACCGCGGGAACCCGGTTTTCGACCATCGGTCGGCACCTCTCCACGACGACCCGGCGGGCCTGGCGGTATTGCCCTCTACACGGGGCGGGTGCGGACGTGGTTCAGATCTTGTCCCACGGCACGGTCTCGTACGCTTCGGCGAGCAGGGCCACGGCGTGGTCGGCAGGCGGCAGCACGAGGTCGTCGACGGACGCGACCGCGCGCCCGGGCGTCTCGGAGTTCGTCACGAACACGGCATCGAAATCGCGGAGGTCGGCGGGCCGGACCTCGCGCTTCTCCTGCGGCACGCCGAGCCGCCGCAGGGCTTCCTGCTGCACCAGCATCGTGATCCCGGGCAGCACCGCGGCTTCCGGCCACACGACGGTGTGCCCGGCGAGGAAGCCGGCGTTCCAGATCGAGGCTTCGCTGATCCGGCCCTGGCGGTCGACGAACAGCGCGTCGTCGAAGCCTGCCAACCGGGCCTGGCGGGCTTCGTGGATCAGGCCGAACGTGCCGAGGTGCTTGACCTCCGGCAGATCGCGCTCGTAACGCACGGTCCGGAGGCGCAGCGGCGCCGGGTCGGGCCGGCGCGGCGGGCCCGTCCGGACCAGGATCTCGGGGGTCATCGGCTCGTCGAAGGACCGTGTGAGCACGACGACCCGGACCGAGAGCGCGGATTCCCCGGCGATCGCCTGCCGGACGTAGGCCCGCACGAGGCCGGCGTCGAGCTCGGTGCCGAACAGCAGCCGCGTGCTCGTGGCGAGCCGCTCGAGGTGGAACGCGAGCCCGCGGACCCGCCCGTCCCGGACCTGCATCGCGGTGAAGTGGCCGTAGGAGACCATTCCCGCGAGTGCGGCGTCCGGGCCGAGCGGATCCCCGTTCAGCTCGAAGCGGGGCGGCATCGGACTACGAGACAGTGACGCCCGTGAACTTGACCTGCTTGGTCGGCGCTCCGGTGCCGTCCTGCGGGCTCGGGTTCGCGATGCCGGCCTTCGCCACCGCGTCGAGCACCTTCAGGCCCTCGTCGCTGATGCTGCCGAACACCGAGTAGTCCGCCGGGAGGCCGTCGGCGCTGCCGTAGACCATGAAGAACTGGCTGCCGCCGGAGTTCGGGGCCTGCGTCTTCGCCATGGCGAGGATGCCGCGGCCGTACTTGATCTCCGGGAACGCCTCGTCCGGCATCGTGTAGCCGGGGCCGCCCTGGCCGTCCTGGGTCGCGTCGCCGGTGGCCGAGGGGTCACCGCACTGCAGCATCTGCAGGCCTTCGGTGCCGAGCCGGTGGCACATGGTGTCGTTGTAGAAGTTCTGCTTGGCGAGGCTGATGAAGCTCTGCACCGCGCAGGGGGCGAGCGCCCGGTCGAGCGTCAGCGGGATGTCGCCCGCGGTGCTCTTGAGCGTCACGTTCACCGTGCCGGTCGACGGGACGTTCTTGCCGTCCGGCGGGTTCACCTTCTTCGGCGCCTTGCCCGTCGAGTCGGCCTTGAAGTCGCACGTCGTCGGGTTCGGCAACGGCGTCGCCCGCTTCGGCAGCGCGGTGCGCTGCGTCGGGATCTGGAGGTCGGTCGGCGGCGGAGCGGCCGAGGACGACGACGCCGCGGTGTTGGTGCTGTCGCCGCTGTTCGCGCTCACGATCCACACCACGACACCGGCGACGACGAGGACGGCCACGCCGACTACACCAGCCCCGATCATCCGGCGTCGCTTCTGCTGCTCCAATCGGCGCTCGAGCTGCCGCTCGAGTTTGCGCTTCGCAGCTTCGCGGCGCTGCTGGTTGGTCGCCACCCCGTACCCTCCAGGTTTCCGCTCGTCTCACACGTTTGAGGTAGCGGCAGTGTATGGGCACAGCCTGTGAGGACCATGTACAGGGCCCGCTAGTCTCAACCCGATCGTGATCGGCGCCATCCGGCGCGGATGTCCGGGGAGGCGTTCGGTGCTCGTCGTCGGGTTCGGCAGCGGCCCGCTGCAGGCCAACTGCTACCTGCTGGCGGCGGCCGCCGGCGGGCCGTGCGTGGTCGTGGATCCGGGCCAGGAGGTGGCCGCGCCGCTGGCCGCCGCGCTCGACGAGCACGGCCTGGTCCCCGCGGCCTTGCTGGCCACCCACGGGCACCCCGACCACGTCGCCTCGGCGGCCGCGCTGTCGGCCGAGCACGGCGTCCCGCTGCACCTGCACCCGGCCGACGCGCCGCTGTACGACGGTGACAGCGTGCCCCTTTCGCCGGGCGTGTACGCGGGGCTGGACGTCGACGTCCGGCCGGTGCCGGGCCACACCCCGGGATCGGTGGTGCTGGGCCTGGAGACGTCCGAGGGCGGCCGGCTGGCGCTGACCGGCGACACGCTGTTCGCCGGGTCGATCGGCCGCGGGGACGTGACGGCGGCGCTGCGGGACCTGCTGGCGGCGTTCCCGGACGACACGGTGGTGCTGCCGGGCCACGGCCCGGCGACGACGATCGGCCGGGAACGCGCGGGCAACCCGTTCCTCGCCGGGACGGGGGCGCGCGGATGACCGAGCGAATCGCGCTGTTCGAGGAGGATCCGCGCGGCCGCCGTCGCCGTGGCGGTTCGGGCCTGATCGGCGTCGTGATCGTCGCGGCGGCCTTCGGCGGGATCGCCGGCCTGATCGGCGGCACGGTGACCGGCCTGGTCGTCGCGCTGGTGATCGCGCTGCCGCTGCTGTACGTGATGGCGGTCAGCATCCGCCGTCGCGTCTGGCTGGAGGGTTCGACGCTGCTCGTGCGCACCTGGGGGCTGCGCCGAGTCGACCTGTCGACAGCGACCCGCCTCGACCTCGTCGTCGGCGACGTCCGCGGCAGCCGCACGGTGAGCCTGCTGGTCAACGCCGGTCAGCGGGGCAAGGTGGCGAAGGTGGACCTCGCCGTGTTCTCCGGGACGGGCGGGCGCGAGCTGGGCATCATGCAGCTGCGGAAGCTGGCGAACGCGCTGATGAACAACACCGAGGCGGACGGCCTCGTGTTCGGCGAGCTGCTGGTCGCCGAGCTGAAGGCGGAGGCACGCGGCTCCGGCGTGGCGGAGCGCCCGCTCTACCGGCTGGCGTCGGTGGCGCCGTCGGGCAAGTACGTGCAGCGCTTCACGATGGAAGCCGTCAGCCGGTTCGTGGCGACGCTGGACTGAGGCACTTCACTGACGGGTCACGCGGCGGCGGCGGCTTTCGCCGTGCCGAGGTGCCCGGCGGGCTCCCGGGAGGCGATCAGCGCGGCCAGGACGGTGGTCACCGGGACGGCCGCGACGATGCCGACGCTGCCGGCGAGCGTCCGGATGATCTCCTGCGCGATGTCCTCGCTGCCGAGCAGCGCGCCGAGCCCGACGCCGGAGATCGACGAGTACAGCAGCACCGGCAGCGCGGCCCCGGCGTAGGCCATCACGAGGGTGTTGACCGCCGAGCCGACGTGGTCGCGGCCGATCCGCAGGCCGGAGCTGTAGAGCTCGCGCCAGGTCAGGTCCGGGTTGGCGCGGCGGAGCTCCCAGACCGCGCTGGTCTGGGTGACGGTGACGTCGTCGAGCACACCGAGGGCGCCGATCACGACGCCGGCGAGCAGCAGCCCGCGCGCGTCGATGCCGTGACCGAGCGAGCCGATGAGCGTCGACGTGCTGTCGTCGAGCCCGGTGAGCGAAGCCGCGGCGGAGAAGATCGCGGACAGGACGCCGATGAGCGCGAGGCTCACGAGGGTGCCGAGCACCGCCGCCGACGTTCTCGCGGAGAGGCCGTGGGTCAGGTAGAGCGCGATGAACATGATCGCGCCGGCCCCGGCGATGGCGACGACCAGCGGGTTTTCCCCGGCGAGGATGGCCGGGAGGATGAACAGCGCGATGACGACGAAGGAAAGTCCCAGCGCGACGAGCGCGGCGATGCCCTGCCACCGCCCGAGCACGAGCACGGCGACGGCGAAGAGGGCGGCCAGCACGAGCAGCGGGGTGCCGCGCTGGAAGTCGACCAGCTGGAAACTGGCGGGATCGCCGGCGTTGCCGCCGTTGTAGGCGAGGACGACGGCGTCCCCGGTGGCGAAGCGCGGGGTGCTGGGCTCGATGGGCACGGTCAGCCGCAGCGGCTTCCCGGAGGCGGGGCCGTCGGTCATGGTGAGTTCGACGGTCAGGCAGGGTTTCGCGTTCGGGTCCGTCTGGTCGCCGACCTGCACCTGGCCTTGCGCGAGGCAGGGGCCGGTGGTGGTGGTGCGGATGTCGGCGTGCACGGGCGTGCCCTGCGGGACGACGCTGGTGGGGTCGGCCTTGCCCCACGGGTAGAGGACGATCATGCCGACGACGGTGGCGAGGGCGAGCGGGGCGAGCAGCCAGATCAGCAGGAGCCGCACACGCCGGGAAGCCGGGGCGGCGGGGCCGTGGCCGTGTCCATGGCCGTGCCCGTGCCCGGCTTCGGGAGTGGCGACTTTGCGCCGGGGCCGGGCGGCGGTCTCGGTGACCCGCTGCGGCCCGGTGTCCCCGCGGCGGGCGGCGGGGCGCTCGCCGTCGGCGGGGATCGGCTGTGGCCCGGTGTCGCCGCGGCGCGTGCGCGGTGCGGCTGTGTCGGCGGGGATCGGCTGCGGCCCGGTGTCGCCGCGGCGGCGCGGTGTGGCGGCGCGACCGGGCTCGGCCGGGATCCGCAGCGATCCGGAGTGGGCGGCGCGCTGGGGGCCGGTGTCGGTTCGGCGGCGGTCGGGGTCGCCCGCGCGGCGGGTGCCCTCGGCCGGGGCGCGGCGGACGGGTTTCCGGGGCGTACCCGGCGTTCCGGACGTTCCGTGGCCCGGCGAAAGGGACACCTCGTCCGTGATCCGGCGGATCGGGCCGGTTTCGTCGTCGTCGAGGTCGGGGCGGTCCACCCGCACATCCTGACAGCGGGTTTCGCCGCGCCCGCAACGGGCCGCCGTGCCGCCCGGTTCCTCCCGCCTTCGCCGTGTCGTCCCCCGAAGCACGCGTGGCGGCCCTTCAATCACGCGTGTCGACCGCTCCCGCACGGCGGAACCCGTGATCGGAGACGTGACTCGCGTGATCAGGCGCGTATCTCGTGTGATCGGAGGCGTATCTCGCGTGATCGGGGGGACGACACGGCGTCAGCCGTAGGCCTGGCGGACGTGGACCCGGCGGTAAGCCGACGGTGGCGTGTCGAAGTGGTCGAGGAAGGCCTGGCGCAACGTCTCCGTCGAGCCGAAGCCGCAGCGGCGGGCGATCGTCGCGAGCGGGAGGTCCGTGCCGGACAGCAGGCGGGCCGCGTGCTCCGTGCGGATCGTGCGGACGTAACGGCCCGGGGTCGTGCCGAGGTGGGCGTCGAACAGGCGGGTGAGCTGGCGGGTGCTGATGCCCGCGCGGGCCGCCAGGGCCGGGGTGCCGAGGTCGGCGTCGAGGTGCTCGGCGATGTACGCCGTGAGGTCGCGGACCTCGCGGTGCTCCGGCGGCGGCCCGGCCAGGAACAGGCTGACCTGGGCCTGGTTGCCCGGCCGCTGCAGGTACGTGACCAGCGCGCGGGCCGCCTCGCGGGCCAGCGACGGGCCGTGGTCGGCCTCCACCAGCGACAGCGTCAGGTCCAGCCCGCTCGTCACCCCCGCCGATGTGTAGACGTTGCCGTGGCGGACGTACAGCGGCACCGGGTCCACCGTCACCGACGGGTAGTCGCGGGCCAGGCGCGCGGCGTACCGCCAGTGCGTCGTCGCGCGGCGGCCGTTGAGCAGCCCGGCCGCCGCGAGCACCTCCGCGCCCGTGCACACCGAGGCGACCCGGCGGCTGGTGCGGGCGAGCCGCCGGACGTGGGCCAGGACGCGCTCGTCGGCCGCCGCGGCCGTGCTGCCCCAGCCGCCCGCGACGACCAGCGTGTCGAGGTCGCCGTCGACCTGGTCGAGCCGCAGGTGCGGTTGCAGCGTCAGCCCGGAGCCGGTGCGGATGCCGTGGCCGTCGGCCGAGGCCAGCTGCAGCTCGTACGGCGGCCGCGCGCCGAGCCGGTTGGCGGCGTCGAACACATCGGCGGGGCAGGCGATGTCCAGCAGCTCGGCGTCGGCGTAACCGACGATCGCGACCCGTCTGGGTGAGCCTGGCATGATCGAACGCTAGCAGCCGGACCGGCACTCGGACGTGGTTCGCAGGAATTCGGACATCCGCGCCACGTGGCGCCCGAGGTCCCGCCACGGTGACGGCATGACCGATGAGCAAAAAACCATCGCCTTCGTCGTGTACCCGGGGCTGACGCCCCTCGACCTCGTCGGCCCGCTGCAGGTGCTGAGCGTGCTGACCCAGATGAACCCCGCCTACCGGACCGTCGTCGTCGGCGCCACGAAGGACACCGTCGGCACCGACACGCCGCTGCGGATCGCCCCGAGCCACACGTTCGACGAGGTGCCGTCCCCGTTCGCGGTGCTGGTGCCCGGCGGCACGGTGCCGACGTTGCACGCGATGTCGGACGAAAACCTCCTCGCCTGGCTGCGCACCGCGGCCGAGAGCGCCGAGCTGGTGACGTCGGTCTGCACCGGCTCGCTCGTCCTCGGCGCGGCCGGGCTGCTGGAAGGCAGGGAGGCGACGACGCACTGGATGTTCCGCGACCTGCTGGCCGCACTCGGCGCGACCCCGGTCGCGCGGCGGTGGGTCGAGGACGGCCCGGTGATCACCGCGGCCGGCGTTTCGGCGGGCATCGACCTGGCGCTGCACCTGGCGGAACGCCTGGCCGGACGGCAGGTCGCGACGAACATCCAGTTCGCCATCGAGTACGACCCCGAGCCGCCGCAGGGCGCATTGGACTGGGGGAACCAGCCGTACGGCGACCTGAAGCCGCTGCGGGAGCACACGTTGCGCGAAGGCCTGGCGGAGAATCCGGCGCTGCTGGCCAAGCTGCTCGCCCACGCCTGAGGCGAACGTCGTCGGCCATCCGGGTGAGCGGGGTTCCCCGGACGCGCCGGGCGGTTAGATTCAGCTCGCTCGATCAGGTGATCTCGCGGGTGGGGTGTTGTAGCCGTGCGGTTCCAGGTGCTCGGCCCGTTGGCGGCCTCCGTCCCGCTGCCGTCGGCCGCGCAGCCGCGGCGGCTGCTCGCCGTCCTCCTCGCCCGGGCCGGCCAGTTCGTCGGCCGCGACACCCTGGTCGACGAGCTGTGGCCGGACGGCGCGCCCTCGAGCGCCGCGGCGGTCGTTCAGGTCACCGTGTCGAAGCTGCGCAAGACGCTCTCTCCCGGCCTCGGCGCCGCCGAGGCCGGGCAGCGGCTGCGGTCCGGACCCCGGGGCTACGCGCTGGCCGTCGAGTCGGGGGAGCTGGACGCGGACGACTTCCTGGCGCTGCTCGCCTCGGGCGCCGACGACCGGGCCCAGCGCCGCCGCGCCCTCGAACGGGCACTGGCGTGCTGGCGGGGTGACGCCTTCGCTGACGTCGCGGGCGGCCCGCTGCTGGAGGCGCACAAGCTGTGGCTGCAGGACCGGCGCTCGGCCGCGCTGCTGCAGCTGGTGGAGCTGGAGCTCGCCGACGGCGACGGCCGGTCCGTCGTCGAGCGGCTCGACCCGGTGGTCGCGGCGCGGCCCGCCGACGAACGGTTCGCCGCCCGCCTCGCCGCCGCGCTCGGTGCCGTCGGCCGTCGCGAAGCTGCCCTCGAGGTGCTCCGCCGGACCCGGCGGGCGCTGTGGGACGAGACGGGCGTGTGGCCGGGCGCCGACCTCGTCGCCGTGTACCGCCGGATCGCCGGCACCGAGTGGACGACGCCGGGGCCGCCCGCCCAGCTCCCGCCCGCGGTGCCCGACTTCACCGGCCGCGTGGCCGAGCTCGCCGGCGTCGCCCGGGCGCTGCGGGGCCCGGCCCCGGTCGTGCTGCACGGCGCCGCCGGGGCGGGGAAGTCCGCGCTCGCGGTCCAGGCCGCGTGGCGGGCCCGCCGCCGGTTCCCCGACGGCCAGCTGATCGCTTCGCTGCGGGCCCCGGACGGGACACCGGCCGAGCCGGCAGCGGTGCTGGCCGGCTTCCTGCGCCGGCTCGGCGCGACGCCGGCCGAGCTGGCCGACCGCACCGGGCTGGCCGGGCTGTGGCGCGGTTACACCGCCGACCGGCGGCTGCTGGTGCTGTTCGAGGACGCCGTGTCGGAAGCGCAGGTGCGCGCCCTGCTGCCGAGCGGGCCCGGCTGCGCCACGCTGGTCACCACGCGCCGCGAGCTGCCGGGGTTGTGTGGGGCACGGGCGATCCCGGTGCCGGAACTGTCCACAGAGGACGCCTGGGCGCTGCTGGCGGCGATCGCGGGGGAGGCGCGGCTGCGGGAGGAACCCGAAGCGGCGCAGCGGGTTCTCGGCCACTGCGCCGGGCTCGCCCTCGCCGTCCGGATCGCCGGCATCAAGCTCGCGACGCGGCCGAAACAGCGTATCGGCGACCTCGCCGCGCGGCTCGCCGACGATCGCCGCCGGCTCGACGAGCTGACCGCCGGTGACCTCGGTGTCCGCGCCGCGGTGACTTCGGCGCTGCGCGAGCGGTCCGCTGCCGAGGTTTCGCTGCTGCGGCTGCTCGCCGCGTTCGGTGTCCCCGTCCCGGATTGGTCCGCGGCGGCACTGCTCGACCGGCCTCACGGCGAAGCCCGCGACCGCCTCGACGACCTGGCCGCCGCACACCTGCTGGATCCGGCCGGGACGCGGTGGGCGCTGCCCCCGTTCGTGCGGCTGGTGCTGGCCGAAAGCCCGGCGGACGCCGACGAAGCGGCGCTGCGCCGGGCGTGCGAGGCCGCGCTGGCGCACGCCGAACACGCGCGAGGCCGTCCCGCGCCCAAGCCGGATCCGGCCCTCGCCCGGCGGATCGCGGCGGACCCGGCGGGCTGGGCGGCCGAAGAAACCGGCCACCTCGCCGCCGCCGTCCGGATCGCGGGCGCGCACGGCTGGCACGAGCTGACCGAACGGCTCGCCGACGCCTGCACCGCGCTGGCGGGCACCCCGTGGCTCGGCCACGCCGCCCGCGCCGTCTCGGTGCTCGGGCTCGCCGCGGCCCGCCGACGGCGTGACCCGCGCGCGGAGGCCGAGAAACTGCACAACCTCGGCGTGGTGCACTCGCAGCACGGCCACCGGCACCGCGCGCAGTCCTGCTTCGTGCTGGCCGAGCAGCGCTACCGCGCCCTGGACGACCCGCGGGGCACCGGCGCGGTACTGGCCGCGCTCGCCGACGTCCACCTCGACGGCGGTGATCCGCGGGCCGCCGAGGCCGAGCTGCGCGAGGCGCTGGGCCTGCTGCGCGAGTGCGGGGACCGCCGCGGGCAGGCGGCCGCGGCGGCGCAGCTGGGCTCGCTGGCCGAGGACGTCGGCGACGTGCGGCGCGCGGTCGAGAGCTTCGAGGCCAGCATGCTGCTCGCCCGGGACTGCGACGACGGCCGCGGGCACGACCAGGCCGCGAAGCGCTACGCCGACGTCCTGCGCCGTCACGGTGGGCAGGACCAGGCGGCCGACCTGCTCACCGGCGCGCTCGGCGGCGCCGTCCGCACCCGCGAGCGGCACTGGGAGGCGCACGTCCTGCGCAGCCTCGGCGACCTGCACGCCGACGCCGGGGAAGTCGCCGACGGGCAGCGGTTCCTGACGCGGTCGCTGGCGCTGTTCGAGCAGATCGGGCACCGGCACGCGGCCGCCTACACCCACCGCAGCCTCGCCGAGGCCCGCCGCCGCGCGGGCGACCCCGCCGGCGCGCGGCGGCACCTGCTGCTCGCGCTGGACGTCTTCCGGGAGCTGCGTGACCGCCGCGGCGCCGGATACGCCCTGCTCAGCCTCGGACGGACACAGGCCGACACCGGCGACGGCGCCGAGGCCGCGCGGCTGCTGCGCATCTCGGCGGGCCTGTTCCGCGAGCTCGGGTTCCCGCTGTGGGAGCTGCGGGCGCTGCGCGAACTCGACGCCGTCACCGGCGCATCCCCGGACCGGGACCGGATTCGTGAAGTCTTGGCGAAGATCAGGACCTGACGGCTTCCCGGCCCGGCGCCCGCGGCCGGAGTTTGGCGAAGTTATGGCCGCCCCGATTTGGCTCACCGGCGTCCGGATCGTCGCAGGAGAGGAAGACAACGCATGCCGGGACAACGGATGCTGGCGCGGGCGGCACTGGGGCTGGCCGCGTCCGCCGCGACGGCGGTGTTCGCCACCATCGGCACCGCTTCAGCGAGCGTCGAGGTCACCAAGCTCACCCAGGCGCAGGCCGCGTCGCAGCTGTCCGCGGCCGGGGTGACGCACTCCTCCAGCGGCGGCTGCACCAACCGCAACAACTCGACGTGCACGTCGTACGAGCAGATCAACCAGAGCACGGTCAGCGGCGTCATCACGCTGAAGCGGGCCAGCGGCTGCGCCATCAACATCACCGGCGGCACCGAGACCGGGCACGCATCCGGCACCTACAGCCACTGGAACGGCTACAAGGTGGACATCTCGCACAACAGCTGCATCGACGCCTACGTCAAGAACAGTTTCGGTTACGCCGGCCTGCGCGGCGACGGCTACCCGCAGTGGAAGGCGGGGTCGGGCAACCTCTACTGCGACGAGGGCAACCACTGGGACATCACGTATTACACCTGCGGTTGCTGACCGGCCGGGGCCTGCCGGCAGCGAGGGCGGCGGGCAGGCCCCGGTTACCCGGTGCGACGGCCGGGTACCTCTCCGGGTCGAGGTGAGCAGATGCCCCGTGGGTCACCGGCTTCGGCGGAGCGGGCGTCCTGGCGTTGAGCGACCGGCCGCCGGACCGGGCACCTGATCCGCGACCATTTGCGCAGCCGGGGAGAAGAGCCGACCGCCTCCTGATTCGTACGGTCAGGGCGCACGCGAGTCGGATCGGCACAAGGAGCGCGGATGACTCTCGCAGAATCGATGCGGCCGGACTTGGCCGCCCGGCCCGCGGATCCCCGCCGGTGGGCCGCGCTCGTCCTGCTCTGCACGGCCAACTTCATGGTGATCCTCGACGCCCAGAGCGTGGTCATGGGTGTTCCGCTCATGGCCGCGGACCTGCGGCTGTCGCCGGTCGAGGCGCAGTGGATCCTGTCCGGCAACCTGCTCACCTTCGGAGGGTTGCTCCTGCTGGGCGGCCGGATCGCCGACCTGATCGGGCGGCGCAGGGTGTTCATGCTCGGCACCGCGCTGTTCCTCGTCGTGTCGGTGCTCTCCGCGCTCGCCACGTCAGGTCCGGTGCTGCTGGTCGCGCGGGCGCTGCACGGCGTTTCGGCCGCGCTGATGGCTCCGACGGCACTGGCGATCCTCACCGACATGTTCCCGGAAGGCCGCGAACGGAACCGGGCCTTGGCCGGGTGGGCGGCCATCGCCGCGATCGGGGCCACGATCGGCCTGCTGCTCGGCGGGGCGCTGCTCGGCTGGTTCGGCTGGCCGTCGCTGTTCTTCGTCAACGTGCCGGTGGCGCTGCTCATGCTGGTGCTGAGCCCGGTGCTGCTGCGCGAAAGCCGGGCCGCTTCGGCGCACCGCACGCTCGGCGTCGCGGGCGCGGTTCTCAGCACCGCCGCGCTCGGGCTGCTCGTGTACGTGCTCGTCGAGGCGCCCGGACGCGGGTGGACCAGTTTCCCCGTCCTCGGCGTCGCGGCGGTCTTCGTGGTCCTGACCGCGGTCACGATCGCGGTCGACCGGCGGTCGGCGGCCCCGATGCTGCCCGCGCGGCTGTTCCGGTCGCCCACCGTGCTCGGTGGCAACGTGCTGACGATCCTGATCGCGATGCTCGTCTACGGCATGTCCGTCGTGCTTACGCAGTATTCCCTGGGCGTGCTGGGCTACACGCCGATCCGGTTCGGCCTCAGCCAGTCGGTGATGCCGATCGCCTGTGTCGTCGGCGCGTACGCCACGCAAAAGGCACTGGCCCGGCCCGTGCTCCGCCGCGTGTCCATCGCCGCCTTCGTGCTGCTCGCGATCGGCAGCGCCCTGCTGGTCCGCATCTCGCCCGACGCCGGGTACCTGACGACGGTGTTCCCGGGGCTGGTCCTGTTCGGCCTCGGGCTCGGCAGCGCCTCGGTCGCGCTGGCGGCGGCGGCCTTGACCGGCGTCACCCCGGCCGACGCGGGCATCGCGTCCGGGGTCAACGTGGCCGCGTTCCAGGTGGGCGGGGCGCTCGGGGTCGCCGTGGTCTCGACGATCATCGCGGCGATGCCGGGCTCGGCCGGCGCGCTCGCCGGGTTCCACGCGGGCCTGGCCGCCTGCGCCGGGTTCGGGGTGGCCGGTGCGGTGCTCGCCTTCGTGCTGTTGAGGCGGGCCGGCCGCGGGAACCCGACGGCGGTGCCGCGGCCGCACTGACGGCTCAGCTCGCGATGAGCAGCCAGTCGCCCGCACCACCGCCCGGCCGGTACGGGCTGTCGGCCCGCTTCGCCACGACGCCGGGGAGGCCGTGCTGGCGACTGGCGCCGGCGACGGCCTCCCCGCCGCCGAGGAAGTACCGCGGGACCTGCCAATGCCGGTCCTCGATGGCCAAGCCGTCCAGCAGCTCCCGGCGTTTCGTGTAGGGCAGCTCGAGCGTCGGCCGTCCGTCGAGGTGCAGGACGTCGGAGGCGAAGTAGAAGACCGGGCAGCCGGTCTTGAGCCGTTTGGCGGCCGCGCCGTCGGCCCGGCGGCGCTCGTCGAGCCCGGCGGGGTAGGGCCTGCCGTCCTTCATCACGACGATTTCGCCGTCCAGCAGCACTTCCGTCGACCCGAGCTGCTCACCCAGCTTGTGCAGCTCGGGGTACCGGTCGGTGACGTCGGCGCCGGTGTCGTCGTGCGCGGTCACGCGGCCGCCGCAGACCAGCAGCATCGTGCGCAGGCCGCCCCAGGCGAATTCGTAGGCCCACTCGTCGTCGGCGGCCGGCAGCTCACCCGGTTCCGCGGTCATCGGCTCGAGGAATTCGGGCGCGTCTGCGTGACCGGGTTCGGCGGGGTCGAGGCGCCGCAGGGTCCAGTCGCGGCCGTCCTCGTCGTGCCGGTTCCGGAACAGGTACTTGCCACGCGTGCGGGCGCCGTGGAAGACCACCTCGACCTTGTGGTCGTTCCAGTGCAGGGTTTCGTACGTCCCGGTGTCCCACACGGTCATCCAGCCGCCGCCGTACTCGCCCGCGGGGATTTCGCCGGAGAAGGTGAGGTACTCCAGGGGGTGGTCTTCGGTGTGCACGGCGAGCCGGGGCACGCCGGGGGAGAGCGGCAGGCCCTTCGGGACCGCCCAGGAGACCAGCACGCCGTCGCGCTCGAGCCGGAAGTCCCAGTGCAGCCGGGTGGCGTGGTGTTCCTGGATGACGAAGAGGTTGTCCTCACCGGGGACGGGCGGGCCGTCCGGCCAGGGTTCCGGGGTGCGGTCGCGGGCTCGTTTGCGGCGGTATTCCTCGAGTTTGTCGGCATTTCCGGCCATGGCCGCCCCAGTACCCCTTCCGCTCGAAGAGCTTCCAGGGTACCGGGGTGCGGACCTCAGTCGGTCTCGGCCATCGCTTCGGCGAACTGCGCCGCGTACAGCCGGGCGTAGGCACCCCCGCTGTGCAGCAGCGTTTCGTGATCGCCTTGCTCGACGATCCGGCCGTGCTCCATCACCAGGATCACGTCCGCGTCGCGGATCGTCGAGAGGCGGTGCGCGATGACGAAGCTCGTGCGGCCGCTGCGCAGCGAGTTCATCGCCCGCTGGATGAGCACCTCGGTGCGGGTGTCGACCGAGCTGGTCGCCTCGTCGAGGATGAGGATGACCGGCTTGGCCAGGAACGCCCGCGCCACCGTGATCAGCTGCTTCTCACCCGCGCTGACCGTGCCGCCCTCGTCGTCGAGGACCGTTTCGTAGCCGTCCGGCAGGGTGCGCACGAACCGGTCGACGTAGGTCGCCGTGGCCGCTTCGATGACGTCCTCGCGGCTCGGGTCGTCCGCGCCGTAGGCGATGTTCTCCGCGATCGTGCCGCCGAACAGCCACGCGTCCTGCAGCACCATGCCGGTCTGGTCGCGCAGTTCCTCACGGTTCATCTTCGCGATGTCGACGCCGTCGAGCGTGATCCGCCCGCTGTCGAGCTCGTAGAACCGCATCAGCAGGTTGACCAGCGTCGTCTTCCCCGCACCGGTCGGGCCGACGATCGCCACCGTCTGACCGGGTTCGACGGTCAGCGAGAGGCCCTCGATCAGCGGCTTTTCCGGCAGGTAGCGGAACGAGACATCCTGGAACTCGACGCGCCCGCGGATCTCGGCCGGCCGCTCCGGGTGCTCCGGCTCCGGGCCCTGCTCCTCGGCGTCGAGCAGCGCGAACACCCGCTCGGCCGAAGCGACGCCGGACTGCAGCAGGTTCGCCATGCTGGCGATCTGCGTCACCGGCTGGCTGAACTGGCGCGAGTACTGGATGAACGCCTGCACCTCGCCCAGCGTCAGGTTGCCCGACGCGACGCGCAGCGCGCCGATCACGGCCACCAGCACGTAGCTGAGGTTGCCGATGAACATCATCGCCGGCTGGATCATCCCGGAGATGAACTGCGCCTTGAAGCTCGCCTGGTACAGCGTTTCGTTCTGCTTGTCGAAGATCGCCGCGGACTCGTCGCGGCGGCCGAACACCTTGACCAGCGAGTGCCCGGTGTACATCTCCTCGACGTGAGCGTTCAGCTTCCCGGTCGTCGACCACTGCTTGATGAAGTTCGGCTGCGCCCGCTTCCCGACCTTCGCCGCCACGACCGCCGACAGCGGCACCGTGAGCAGCGCGATCAGCGCCAGCAACGGCGAGATCAGGAACATCATGATCAGCACGCCGACCACCGTCAGCAGCGACGAGACGATCTGCGACAGCGTCTGCTGGAGCGACTGCGCCAGGTTGTCGATGTCGTTGGTGACGCGGGAAAGCACCTCACCGCGCGGCTGGCGGTCGAAGTACTTCAGCGGCAGGCGGGCGAACTTGTCCTCGACCTCCTGGCGCAGCCGGTACACCGCGTGCTGCACCAGGGTCGTCGTCAGCCGGGCCTGGATGAGCCCGAAGAACGACGAGATCACGAACAGCGCCAGCACGGTCAGCAGGATCTGGCCGACCTTGTCGAAGTCGATGCCGACACCGGGCACGAGGTCGACCCGGCTGTAGATGTCGGCGAGCGTGCCGTCGCCGCGGGCCCGCAGGCCGGCGACGATCTGCTCCTTGGTGACCCCCGGCGGCACCTGCTTGCCGAGCACGCCGGCGAGGATGGCGTCGGTGGCCTGGCCGAGGATCTTCGGCCCGATCACGGTCAGCGTGACGCTGGCCGCGCCGAGCACCAGGACGGCGATCAGGATGGCCCGCTGCGGTCTCAGCAGCTGCAGCAGCCGCTTGAGGGAACCCTTGAAGTCCAGGGCCTTTTCCGCCGGCGCGCCGCCGCTCATCCAGCGGGCCGCCGGTCCGGCGGCCGCGGCACCGGTGTTCTTGTGCCGCTGCGCGGTCGGCCGTTCGCCGGCGTCGGTGACGGCGGCTTCGGGCGATTCCGTGGTACTCACGCCGCCTCCTGTTCGGTGAGCTGGGACAGCACGATCTCCCGGTAGGTTTCGTTGCCGTCCATGAGTTCGTGGTGGGTGCCGGTGCCGACGACGCGGCCCTCGTCGAGGACGATGATCCGGTCGGCGCCGCGGATGGTGCTGACCCGCTGCGCGACGATGACCACCGTCGCGTCCTTGGTCTCCGACACCAGCGCGCGGCGCAGGGCCGCGTCGGTCGCGTAGTCGAGCGCCGAGAACGAGTCGTCGAACAGGTAGATCTCCGGTTTGTGCACCAGCATCCGGGCGATCGCGAGCCGCTGCCGCTGGCCGCCCGAGACGTTCGTGCCGCCCTGGGCGATCGGCGCTTCGAGGCCCTCGGCCATCGCTTCGACGAAGTCCTTGCCCTGGGCCACTTCCAGCGCGTGCCACAGCTCTTCGTCGGTCGCGTCCGGGTTGCCGTAGCGCAGGTTGCTCGCCACCGTGCCGGCGAACAGGTACGGCTTCTGCGGCACCAGCCCGACCGCGCGGGCGAGCACGTCCGGGTCGAGGTCGCGCACGTCGACGCCGTCGACCTTCACCGTGCCGGCGGTGGCGTCCATGAGCCGGGGGATCAGGTTGAGCAGCGTGGTCTTGCCGGTACCGGTCGACCCGATGACGGCGGTGGTCTCGCCCGGCCGCCCGATCAGCGAAATGTCGCACAGCACCGGCTTTTCCGCGCCGGGGTACCGGAATTCGACACCGGAGAGCTCCAGGTGCCCGTGCACCGCGCCGGGGCGGATCGGCGACACCGGCGGGCGCACGCTCGACTCGGTGTCGAGCACTTCGCTGATCCGCTCGGCGCTGACCTCCGCGCGCGGCACCATCATGAACATGAACGTGGCCATCATGACGGCCATCAGGATCTGCAGCAGGTAGGACAGGAACGCCGTCATGGCACCGATCTGCATGCTGCCGGAGTCGATCCGCTGGCCGCCGAACCACAGCACGGCGACACTGGACACGTTCATCACCAGCATCACGATCGGGAACATCAGCGCCATCAGCCGCCCGACCCGCAGCGACACGGTGAGCAGCTCGTCGTTGGCGACGTCGAAACGCGCGCGTTCGTGCTTGTCGCGCACGAACGCGCGGATGACCCGGATGCCCATGATCTGCTCGCGCAGGATCTGGTTGATCCGGTCGATCCGGACCTGCATCAGCCGGAACGCCGGGCGCATCTTGGCGATGATGATCCCGACCGAGACCGCGAGCACCGGCACGATCACCAGCAGCAGCGAGGAGAGCGGCACGTCGAGGTTGAGCGCCAGGATGATGCCGCCGACGCACATGATCGGCGCGGACACCATCAGCGTCAGCGTCATCAGCACCAGCATCTGGACCTGCTGGACGTCGTTGGTGGTGCGGGTGATCAGCGACGGCGTGCCGAACTGGCCGACCTCGCGGGCCGAGAAGTCCTGCACCCGGTGGAAGACCCCGGCGCGGATGTCCCGGCCGATGGCCATCGCCGTGCGGGCACCGAAGTACACCGCGCCGATCGAGCCGACGATCTGGGCGAGCGTGACGGCGAGCATCATCGCGCCGACCCGCAGGATGTAGGGCATGTCGCCCTTGATGAGGCCGTTGTCGACGATGTCGGCGTTCAGCGTCGGCAGGTAGAGCATGGCGACCGTCTGCACGAGCTGCAACAGGACGATCACCCACAGCGTGCCCCGGTACGGGCGCAGGTGAGTGCGCAGGAGCTTGACTAGCACAACGATTCCCCCAGTGGAGTGGTGGTGTTCGATTCGGGTTCGGGTGCGTGACCGCCGGTCAGGGTCGGCATCCCGGCGGCCAGCTCGTCCAGCAGCCGCTCCAGGGTCGGCAGGAGCGGTTCGCCTTCGGTGAACCAGTTGACGAAGGCGACGCGGACGGCGCTTTCCACCGAGGAGGCCATGAGCCGGCACAGCAGGTGGTCCACACCGCCCACCCGTTTCGCGATCGTTTCGGCCAGGACCCGCTCGACCGCCGCGTGGGCGTTCAGGAATTCGCCACGCAGCATGAGCTGGCCCATCAGCTCCCGGATACGCGCAACATACGCGCGATCCGGCTCGCCTTCACGTGAATATTGCTCCAGCACCGCCTGTTTGACGGACTCCCAGAGCGGCTCGTCCTCCGGCCGGTCGAGCAGGGCTTCGCGCATCCCCTCATGCCGGTCGACGACCACCGAGCAGACCGCCTGCTCCTTGCTGGAAAAGTAGTTGTTGAACGTGCGGGGGGAGACGCCCACCTCGGTGGCGATGTCCTCCACCCGGACGTTCTCCAGTCCCCGTTCCAGCGTGAGCCGCAACGCGGCCTGCGCGAGCGCCCGGCGGGCTTCGCGCTTCTTGCGCTCCCGGAGGGTCAGCTTCGGTGGTTCTTCCGGCGGCATGAGCAGAGTGTAGCGAAAAACTTGCGTGCCCCGCAAAAAACTGCGGGGCACGCAAGTTTGGGACGAATCGGGCACGACCTGGGATTTCGGTGCCACAGCCCGTCTCAGCTGCGCGTTCGACGGCTGTGTGCGCTCTGTTGCGACCCGCAATTTGCAAAATTGAACCGAATGGCCTAATCCACTGCGCTCACCAGCGGCGACGCTCCGAATTCATGATCACGCAGGGCGATCACGCGGGGACCGGCTGTGGACATCCCACGAACCTTTCTGCTTGCATGTCCCGCATCGCCGCCGGGGGCGGCGCAGCGCAGGTTTGTTGCACCCGATTCGGTGCACCCGATCACGGAAGAAGTGGGACCACATGGCGAGCCGGGCCCGGGAACTCCTGGATCGATCACGCGTCCTGCTGGACCGCTCGCGGGTCGCCGCCGCGCAGTTCCTCACCGCGCCCCCGAAGCACCCCGGGTACCCGGGGTACCCGGGCGCGCCCGCGGCCGGACCGGCGTTCGTGGAGCTGACCCGGCCGGAGCCGGTCGCGGCACCCTCCGGCGAAGGCGTGCTGGCCGAGATCTGCGCCAGTGTCGCCCTGCGTGACCTCAACCTCCTCGACCAGCTCCTCGCGCGGCTGGAGGAGCTGGAAGCGGGGGAGGAGGACCACCACCGCCTCGCCGAGCTCTACCAGCTCGACCACCTCGCCACCCGGCTGCGGCGCAACGCCGAGAACCTGCGCGTGCTCGCCGGGCAGGACACCGCCGACGACGCCGCCCGCGCGACCTCGGTGCTCGACCTCATGCGCGAGGCGATGTCCTCGATCAACCACTACGCCCGGATCACCATCGGCCGCGTGGTCAACCTCGGCGTCGTCGGCTTCGCCGCGGAAGACCTGGGCCGGGTGCTGGCCGAGCTGTTCGACAACGCCGCCAACCAGTCCTCGCCGAGTTCGCCGGTGCACGTCAGCGCGCACCTGACCGAGCAGGGGAGCGTGCTCGTCCGGATCGAGGACGAGGGCATCGGCATCCCCGCCGACCGCGTCGGGGACCTCAACGCGCGCCTGGCCGCGGGCGGCGACCTCGACGACGCCGCGGCGCGGCACATGGGGCTCGCCGTGGTCGCCCGCCTGGCCGCCCGGCACGGCGTCACCGTGCGGCTGGACCGGCGCAGCCCGCACGGCACGGTCGCCACCGTGCTGCTGCCCGCCGGTGTCGTCACCGAGTTCGCCGAGCACGCGTGGTCGGGCACCCGGACGGTCTTCGGTTCGGGGGTTCGGGTGGCGGAGTCCCCGACGCGGGGCGAAGCCCCGGATGGCGCTGTGTTCGGTTCGGGGGTTCGGGTGGCGGAGTCCCCGACGCGGGGCGAAGCCCCGGATGGCGCTGTGTTCGGTTCGGGGGTTCGGGTGGCGGAGTCCCC
>NZ_JBHVXZ010000122.1:0-30473 GCF_042881395.1 Amycolatopsis sp. NPDC058278
ACCCGCAACCCGCACCCCGGCCGCACGCCACACCGCAGCCAACGACACCATCACCGCGAACAACACCGGCTGCACAACTTCGACCCGGTCCAGCGGCGCACCATCCTTCAACGCCGCACGCACCGAAAACGACACATGGCCGGCCAGGGCCGCATCGCAGGCGGCCAGCTCCGCGGCGAACACCTCGGACGAATCCACCAGGCTCGCCGCCATCCCCACCCACTGCGAACCCTGCCCGGGGAAGACGAGGACCACGCCACCACGCCGGCCGCGGGACCGGCCGGATACGACAGCGGCGTCCGGGACACCCGCGGCCAGGGCATCGAGGCCGCGCAGCATCGCCGCGCGGTCTTCGCCCACCACCACCGCGCGATGCTCGAACACCGCCCGCTTCGACCCGAGGGCCCGGCCCACGTCGACGAGACGCAGGTCCGGGTGCGCATCCACGTGCTCCCGCAGGCGGCCTGCCTGCGCCCGCAACGCGCCCGGGGTCTTCCCCGACACCAGCCACGAGACCACACCGGACACGAGTGGCTCGCCCGCTTCCGCCTCGGCTCCGGCCGGAGGGGCCGATTCGAGCACGATGTGCGCGTTCGTCCCGCTGATCCCGAACGACGACACCCCCGCTCGCCGCGTCTCCCTCGAGCCCGGCCAGACAGTCTGCTCCATGGCGAGCCGCACGTTGCCCGCCGACCAGTCCACCTGCGGCGTCGGCTCGTCCACGTGCAACGTCCTGGGCACCAGCCCATGCCGCATCGCCAGCACCATCTTGATCACCCCGGCCACGCCCGCCGCCGCCTGGGTGTGCCCGACGTTCGACTTGACGGAACCGAGCAGCAGCGGCTGTTCCCGGCCTTGGCCGTAGGTGGCCAGGAGCGCCTGCGCCTCGATCGGATCGCCCAGCAACGTCCCGCTCCCGTGCGCCTCCACGACGTCCACCTCGGACGGCGCGAGCCGGGCGTTGGCCAACGCCTGGCGGATGACGCGCTGCTGCGACGGCCCGTTCGGCGCGGTCAACCCGTTCGACGCACCGTCGGAGTTGACCGCCGAACCCCGGACCACCGCCAGCACCTGATGCCCGTTGCGCCGCGCGTCGGCGAGCCGCTCCACCACGAGCATCCCGACGCCCTCGCCCCAGCCCGTGCCGTCCGCGGCTGCCGCGAACGCCTTGCACCGCCCGTCCGCGGCCAAGCCTCCCTGCTCGGTGAAGCCGACGAAAACCCCCGGTGTGGACATCACGGTGACCCCGCCGGCCAATGCCAGGTCGCACTCCCCCGCCCGCAGCGACTGCGCGGCCAGGTGCAGGGCCACCAGCGAGGAAGAACAAGCGGTGTCCACCGTCACGGCCGGGCCTTCGAGGCCGAGCGCGTACGCCACGCGACCCGACACCACGCTGTGGGAGTTGGTGGCGAGGTAGGCGAATCCCTGATCCGCGGAGCGGATGAGCAGGCTCGAGTAGTCCTGGCTGCTCACCCCGGCGAACACCCCAGTGGCCGTCTCCTTCAGGGAAACCGGGTCGACGCCTGCGCGTTCCAGCGCCTCCCACGCCACTTCGAGGAGCAGCCGCTGCTGAGGATCCATCGACATCGCTTCGCGCGGAGAGATCCCGAAGAAGCCGGCGTCGAAATTCCCGGCATCGTAGAGGAATCCGCCCTGGCTCACCGCGGAGGTTCCGGCGCGGCGCGACTCCTCGTCGACCAGGTTCGCGAGATCCCAACCGCGATCGGCCGGCAGGCCGGAAATCGCGTCACGTCCGGTGGACACCAGGTCCCACAGTTCTTCCGGGGTGGTCACCCCGCCCGGCAGCCGGCAGGCCATCCCGACAATCGCCACGGGTTCCGGGGCGCCGGATTCCAGCAGCTGCAGCCGCTGCTTCGCCTTGTACAGCTCGCCGGTCACCCACTTCAGATGAGTGCGCAGTTTGTCTTCACCCACGGTCAACGCCCCTCTTCTTCGACCACCGGATCACAGATCAGGCCTGAACTCACTGGCGATGAACCGGAACATCTCTTCATCGCTTGCGTCGTCGAGCATCGACGGCACTTCGCCCGGTTCACCGCTCTCCGCACCGGCTCTGGCTAAGATCGACTTCGCGGTCTTCCGCGCCTGCTCCCACACCGGATCACCGTCCGGCAACACCGACAACTCGCTTTCCAGCCGCCGCAGGGAGTCCATCAGATCACCCGGCGACGCGACCTCGGCCGGCCCCAGCAACCGCAGGAGGTGCCGGGCCAATGCCTCGGACGACGGGTAGTCGAACACCACCGTCGCCGGCAGCTTCAGCCCCGTCGCGGCACCCAGGCGATTCCGGAACTCCACCGCGGTCAAGGAATCGAAGCCGAAGTCCCGGAACGCCCGATCCGGTTCGATCGTCTCGAGCGAACCGCGACCCAACACCGTCGCAGCGTGCCCGCGCACCAAGTCGACCATCACGTCCTGACGTTCCTGGTCGTCCAGGCCGGCGAAGTCCTGGTCGAGGATCGGTCCCCCGGTATCCGGCCGCCTCGAAGCCCGCGCCAGATCGCGTAGCAATGGCGGGACCGCGATGCCCTCGGCAACGCGCGCGGCGAAGTCACCGGTGGCCAGGTACGCGTGACCGCTGTCCCACGCGGCGTCGAGAAGTGCGGCCGCGGACCCCGCCGGCGAAGCCAGAGCGAGACCGGGCAAGCCCAGCGCCCGCCGCCGCTGCACCAGCGCATCGAGGAACGTGTCGGCGGCCGAGTGTCTTCCTCGGTCCGGTCCGCCGGTGATCGCCGAGTCCGACGACAAGACCACGAAGGCGGCGAGATCGAGATCACGGGACAGCTCGTCGAGCACGACGGCCGTTTCCACGCGGGTTCGGAACAGTGAGGCCGGCTGCCCGGAAGCCGAGGCATCCGGTGCGCCGTCGTCCCACGCTCCCGCGGCGTGCACGATCGCGTCCGGCCGGTGTTCGCTCAGCACCGCCGCGGCGGTTTCCCGGTCGGCCAGGTCTGCGGCCACGATCCGCACCCGCAGACCCCGCGCTGTCAGCTCATCCTGCAAGGTGTCCGGGGCCGCCGCCCCGCCGGAGTCCACCAGGACCACTTCGGTCACACCTCGCTCAGCCAGTTGCCGGGCCACGGCCACACCTGGCTCCGCCGTACCACCGGTGATCAGCACCGTGCCGCCCGCGATCGCACCCGGGACGGTGAGCACCACCTTGCCGATGTGCCGGGCCTGGGCCACGAACCGCAAGGCCTCACCCGCCTGCCGCACGTCCCACGACGTCACCGGCGGCAGCCGCAGAGCGCCTTGGTCGAACAGGCCGAGCAGCTCACAGAGTATTTCCCGGACCCGGTCCGGCCCCGCCTCGCTGAGGTCGAATGCCCGGTACCGCACCGCGGTGACCTGCCGAACGTCGGTCTTGCCCATCTCGATGAACCGGCCTCCGGGACGCAGTAACCCGAGAGAGGCGTCGACGAACTCACCGGACAACGAGTTGAGCACCACGTCCACCGGCGGGAACGCCGAGGCGAACCCGGTATCGCGCGAAGAGGCGATCCGGTCCGGAGCCACGCCGAGGTCCGTGACCGCCGACTTCTTGGGCGGGCTCGCGGTGGCGTAGACGTCGCAACCCCACAGCCGCGCCAGCTGAACCGCGGCCATACCGACCCCGCCGGCGGCGGCGTGGATCAGAACCGACTCGCCGGCACGCACCCCCGCGAGATCACGCAGGCCGTAGTACGCCGTGAGGAAGACCATGGACACCGAAGCCCCATCGGCGAACGACCACGTCTCCGGCATCCGGGCGACCAGTCGTGCGTCGGTGACGGCACCTGAGCCGTACGCGGCGGGCAGGATGCCGAAGACCCGATCGCCGACCGTGAATTCCGTGACCCCCGGCCCCACCTCGAGGACCACACCGGCTCCTTCGTTGCCGGGCGGCCCCGGATCGCCCGGGTACATGCCCAGCACGTTCAGCGCGTCCCGGAAATTCACCCCGGCCGCCCGGATCGCCACCCGCACCTCGCCCGGCGCCAGCTCCCGTTCGGCCTGCGGCGCCGGCACGACCACCAGGTTCTCCACCGTGCCGCGGCCGGACACGTCCACGTGCCACGCTCCCTCGGCCGGCACCGGCAGTCCGGGCCGGGCCCGGACGAGCCGCGGAACCGAAGCTTCACCCGCACGAATCGCGATCTCCGGCTCGCCCGAGGCCACCGCCGACGCCAGTACCCTCAGCGATTCCGGCCGTCCGTCCAGGTCCACCGACACGAGCCGGCCCGGGTGTTCGTTCGCCGCCGAGCGCACCAAGCCGCGGAGAGCGCCACCGGCGACATCGGTGATCACCTCGCCCGGCCGCGCGACCACCGCTCCCCGGGTGACGATCACCAAAGGCCGGCCCCGGCTTTCCGTCGACCAGGACTTCAGCACCTCGAGCGCCTGCTCCGTCCGAGAAGCCGGTTCCCCGTCCCCGGAGGAAACGAAGACCGCCACGTCGGCCGCGTGAAGCGCAGCGACCGGCACGCCGGCGTCCAGGAGCTGCCGTGCGATCCCCGTCCTGTCCTCGCCCACGACACCGCAGCTACCGGCGGATCCGGTGGTCGCCAGGGGAACCCGATCGACAGTGAAGTGCTCGGGGGACGACGGCTTCGTGACTTCGAGCCGGGCCGGATCGACCGGCCGGGCCACCAGCGACCCGACCTCCGCGACGAGCGCACCGTCCGGCGCAGCGGCTTCGAGCGACAGCTCGTTGCCGATCGTCAGCCGCACCCGCAAGCTCGTCGCCCCCGCGACGTGCACGGCCACCTCGCGCCACGAGAACGGCAGCAAGACGTCCTCGGTGGCGGTGGACCCCACCAGCGAGGGGTGCAGGGCCGCGTCCAACAGAGCCGGGTGGATCACGAAGCTCCCGGCACCCGGTTCGTCCGGCAGCGTGATTTCCCCGTAGACCTCACCGCCACGACGCCAGACCGCGCGCATGCCCCGGAACGCGGAACCGTACTCGTACCCGGCCGAGGCCAGCCGTTCGTAGACGTCGTCGATCCCGACGGGCTCGGCGCCCTCCGGCGGCCAAGCCGATGCCCACGCACAATTCCGGCCGCCTGATGACGGCACGCTGAGGACACCCGTCGCGTGCCGGACCCACTCGAGGTCCGCGGAAGCGGCACCGTCCACACGGGAATGGACGGTCACCGGACAAGCCCCGTCGTCACCGGGGTGCCCGAGAACGACCCGCAGGTCGCGAACTTCCCCCTCCCGGAGAACCATCGGTACCTGCAGGGTCAGTTCGTCGAGGTGCGCACGGCCGATCCGCTCTCCGGCGCGCAGGGCCACCACCACGATCGCGGTGCCCGGGACCAGCACCGTGCCCGCCACGGCGTGGCCGGCCAGCCACGGCTGCTCGGCGAGCGACACCCGGCCCAGGAACAGCCAGCCGGCCGGGCCCTCGACGACGGAGCCGAGCAGCGGATCACCCAGCTCGTCCAGGCAGGGGCCCGGGTTGCGCAGTTGTTCTTCACTCACGGTCTGTGCCCCATCTTTCCTCGGCCACGCCTCACAGCTCAGGCTTGAATTCGCTGGCGATGAACCGGAACATGTCTTCGTCACTGGCATCGTCGAGCATCGACCGGACCTCGGCCTGCGCACCGTCGCCGGCGCCGGTCCTCGCCAAGATCGCGTTCGCGGTCTTCTTGGCCTGTTCCCACAACGGGTCGTCGTCGGGCAGCACCGACAGCTCGCTGTCCAGCCGCCGCAACACATCCAGCAAGGCGACGGGTGCCACGTCGGTCAGGCCCAGCAATTCGACGAGGTGGCGAGCGAGCGCCTCCGACGAAGGATGGTCGAACACCACTGTCGCCGGCAGCTTCAGCCCCGTCGCGGCGACCAGGCGATTCCGGAACTCCACCGCGGTCAGCGAATCGAAGCCGAAGTCCCGGAACGCCCGGTCCGGCTGGATCGTCTCGTCCGGGCGGTAGCCCAGAACCTCGGCGACCTGCGTCGTCACCAGATCCAAGGCGACCTGCTGCCGCTCGGCTTGCCCGAGCGGGGCAAGCTTCTCCGCGAGCTTGGGGCCCTCGTGGGTTCGGGTGTGCTCCGCCGCGAACCGGCGCACCTCCGGAAGCCGGTCGACCAGCGGCCGCAGGTTGGCCAGTACGGACGAACCCCAGTCCACGTCGATCACCACGGGCGTCGGCTCTCCGGAGCCGACCGCCCGGCCCAGCGCGACGACCGCCAAGTCCGGCGGCATGGCCGGCACCCCACGTCTGCGCAGGTCCTCGGAAAGGGCACCGGCCATTCCCCCGCCCTCCCAGTTGCCCCAGGCGATCGACGTGGCGGGGAGGCCGAGCCCTCGCCGGTGCATCGCCAGGGCGTCGAGGAAGGTGTTTGCCGCGGCATAGTTGCCCTGTCCCGCGTTCCCGAACACACCGGCGGCGGACGAGAACAGCACAAATGCCGACAGGTCCATCCCCGCGGTCAGCTCGTGCAGATTCCACGCCCCGTCGACCTTGGGCCGCAGCACCTTCTCCACCCGGTCGGCGGTGAGCGCCTCCAGCACACCGTCGTCCAGCACGCCGGCAGCGTGCACGATCGCCCGCAGCGGCACCTCCGTGGAAATCTCGGCGAGCAGTTCCGTGACCGCGGCCCGGTCGGCGACGTCGCATCCGGCGACGGTCACCCGGGTACCGAGAGCGCTCAGCTCGTCGCGCAGCTCCGCCGCCCCGGGCGCCGAGAGGCCCTGCCTGCCGGTCAGCACGATGTGTTCGGCTCCGCTGCGAGCCAGCCACCGCGCGACGTGGGCGCCGAGGCCGCCGGTGCCACCGGTGACCAGGACCGTGCCCGAAGGCGTCCACGAGCTGCCGTCGGGCGCAGCAGCGCGAACCAGGCGAGTACCGAACATCCCGGCCTGCCTGATCGCCAGCTGGCTGTCCACGCCGCCGCCGGACACCGCGGCGGCGAACCGGCGCCCGGTCTTCGCGTCGTGCCGAGCAGGCAGGTCGACGAGGCCACCCCACCGGTCGGGGAGCTCGACCGAAGCAACCCGGCCCAGGCCCCACAGCAAGGCCTGACCAGGGTCCTCGACGTGGTCGGCCGGCCCGGTGCTGACGGCGCCGTGCGTGACACACCACAGCGGAGCCCAGACATCCGCCGCCGCGAGTGCCCGCAGCAGATCCAGAGTTCCCGCCAGGGCAGGCCGTCCCCAGCCGGCCAGCCACGACACGACACCGGCGACGGTGCGTCCCGCCGCCGCCTCTCCGACCCGGTCGGCAACCGAGGTTTCGCCGGCTGTGCCGAGTTCGACGCGGACGATTTCGGCACCGGCTTCGATCAGTGCGGCGACCTCGGCCTCGACTCGATCGCCCGGCTGCACGGGCAGGACGGCCAGCCAGGTTCCGGTGAGCACGGCCGCGCCCGGATCCACCACCGGTACCCAGTCGAGCCGGTACTGCCAGTGGTCGACGACCGAATCGCCCGCCGGAACCGGAGCCTTCCGCGGTTCGGTTTCCAGCCAGTGCCGTTCGCGCTGGAAAGCGTAAGTAGGCAAGTCGACACGAGCTCCATCGGGGATCACCGCCGTCCAATCGAGCTCGACCCCACCTGAGGCGAACAGCTCTCCGGCTCCGGACAGCACGCTGCCCACCTCCTGGGCGGCCGTTCGCAGCAGCGGCACCGCGACGACCTCGTCGTCGCTCTCCGCGACGAGGTTGCTGAGCACCGCGCCGGGACCGGCTTCGATGAACGTCCTGACCCCGCGCTCGTGCAGGTACGCGACGTCGTCGGCGAACCGGACGGGCTCGCGGACGTGCCGGCCCCAGTACTCCGCGGTCCGAATCTCGGTGCCGGCCAGGGTTCCGGTGACGTTCGAGACGATCGGGACCGTCGGCTCGTGCCTCGACAGGCCGTCGACGACCTGGGTGAACGGCTCCACGACCGCGTCCATCAGTCCTGAATGGAACGCGTACCGCGCACCGAGGCGCCGCACCCGGCGCCCCTTCGCCCGCCAGAGTTCCGAGATCTCCGCAACGGCCTCCTCACGCCCCGAAACGACCACTGACACCGGTCCGTTCACCGCGGCGATGTCGGCCCGATCGGTGAACTCGACGAGCACGTCCCGGACTTCGTCCTCGGTTGCCTCGACCGCGAGCATCCCGCCGGGTTCGCTGAGCTCGTGCATGAGCTGACCGCGGGCCGTGACCAGGGCACAGGCGTCGGCGAGCGAGAAGACGCCAGCGACGTGCGCCGCCGCGATCTCGCCGACCGAGTGCCCGAAGACGTAGTCCGGCCGCACCCCCCACGACTCGAGCAGCCGGAACAGGGCTACGGACACCGCGAAGAGCCCGGCCTGCGCGTAGGTGGTCTCCTCGAGAAGCTGCCCATCGGGATCGGCAAGGGCCTCTCGCAGCGAGACGTCGAGATAGCCGTCGAACTCGGCGCAGATCTCGTCGAACGCGGCCGCGAACGTCTCGAACCTGGTGTGCAGGTCGTGGCCCATGCCCGCCCACTGAGTCCCCTGTCCGGGGAACATGACAGCGGTGCCGCCCCGGACGGGCTTGCGCGCCTCGCCGGTCGCCACCGCCTCCAGCCCGTTCACCAGCGTCTCCCGGTCCGCCCCGACCACGACAGCGCGATGTTCGAAGAGCGCGCGGGTCCTCACCAGCGAGGACGCGACGTCCGCGACGCCCGGCTCGAGATCCGCCAGCACGAACGCGCGCAAGCGAGCGGCCTGGGCACGCAAACCTGCCGGAGTCTTCGCCGAAAGGACCCACGGGACGCTGCCTGGCGCCCCGCCGCCCGCCACCCGCTCGACGAACTCGGGCGCTTCGAGCACGACGTGTGCATTGGTCCCGCTGATGCCGAACGACGAGACCCCGGCGCGCCGGGCGTGCCCCGACTCCGGCCAGGCCACGTTCTCGGTGGCCAGCTCCACCGAGCCCGCCGACCAGTCCACTTCGGGAGTCGGCTCGTCGACGTGCAGTGTCCGGGGCACCGTCCCGTGCTGCATCCCCAGCACCATCTTGATCACCCCGGCCACCCCGGCGGCCGCCTGGGTGTGCCCGATGTTCGACTTGAGCGAGCCCAGCAGCAGCGGCCGTTCGCGATCCTGGCCGTAGGTCGCCAGCAGCGCCTCGGCTTCGATCGGGTCGCCGAGCCGGGTTCCCGTGCCGTGCGCTTCGACGACGTCCACATCGGACGGAGACAGCCCGGCGGTTTCCAGCGCCCGCGTGATCACGCGCTGCTGCGCGGGCCCGCTCGGAGCGGTCAGCCCGTTCGACGCGCCGTCCTGGTTCACGGCCGAACCCCGCACGACCGCCAGCACCCGATGACCGTGCCGGCGAGCGTCGGACAGCCGCTCGGCAACCACGACCCCGGCTCCTTCCCCCCAGCCGGCACCGTCCGCGGCCGCCGCGAAGGACTTGCACCGGCCGTTGGCCGCCGTACCTCCCTGCCGTGACATCTCGAGGAAGGTGGAAGGCGTGGACATCACCGTCACCCCGCCCGCCAATGCGAGATCGCATTCGCCGGCCCGCAGCGCCTGCGCGGCCAAGTGCAACGCCACCAGCGACGACGAACACGCCGTGTCGACGGTTACCGCAGGTCCTTCGAGACCGAGCGTGTAGGACACCCGGCCGGAGAGCACACTGGCGGAGTTGATGGCGAGGTATCCCGCGATGCCTTCGGGGTCGGCCATGAACCGCGCCGAGTAGTCCTGGCTGCTCAAGCCGGCGAACACGCCCGTGGCACTTCCCTTGAGGGTGAGCGGGTTCACCCCGGCCCGTTCCAGGGCCTCCCACACGACCTCGAGCAGCAGCCTCTGCTGAGGGTCCATCCCCGCGGCTTCACGCGGGGAGATCCCGAAGAACCCGGCGTCGAATTCCGCTGCGTCGTAGACGAATCCACCCTCCTGCGCGGACGAAGCGCCACGCGCGGGGTCGTCACCCGCGAGCGCGGCGAGATCCCAGCCGCGGTCCGGCGGGAAGCCGGCGAGGGCGTCCGTCCCGGAGATCACGAGTTCCCAGAGATCTTCGGGCGAGGTGACCCCGCCCGGCAGGCGGCAGGCCATGCCGACGAGCACGATCGGGTCGTCCGCTGCCGCGGCGGCCCCGCCAGGTGCGGTGTGGTGCGTCGCCGGTTCGCCGGCGAGGGTCACGCAAAGGTGCTCGGCCAGCGCGGTCGCGGTCGGGTGGTCGAAGACGAGGGTCGCAGGCAGCTTCAACCCGGTGACGGCGGCGAGCCGGTTGCGCAGCTCCACCGCCGTCAACGAGTCGAAGCCGATTTCCTTGAAAGCGCGGTCTGCGTCCACCTCCTCACCCGTCCCGTGCCCGAGCACCGTCGCCGCGTGCGACCGCACCACTCCGAGCATCAGATCGCGCCTGGCGTGCCCGGGCAGCGCGCGGAGCTCCTGGGCCAGGCCGGAACCAGCTGCCTGCGGCGGGCTCGACCGGGGCGCGCTCACCAGGCCGCGCAACATCGGCGGAGCTTCCAGCCCGTCCGGAATCCGGAGCCCCGGGCCTGCCAGGGTGCTGGCGACCAGCAGGGAACAACCGCTGGCCAACGCCGCGTCGAAGAGCGCGAGGCCTTCGCCTGCGGTCATCGCACGCAGCCCGGACGCGGTGACGCGGCTCAGGCTCTGCCCCGTCATCCGGTCGGTCATCGCGCTGCGGTCCTCCCACAGTCCCCAGGCGATGGCTGTGGCCGGCAGCCCCCGTGAGCGCCGTTGCTGGGCAAGCCCGTCGAGGAAGGCACTGGCGGCTGCGTAGTTGCCTTGCCCAGGGCTGCCGAAAGTACCCGCAGCCGAGGAGAAGAGCACGAAGGCGGCGAGATCCATCTCCCGCGTGAGCTCGTCCAGCACGAGCGCCGCGTCCACCTTCGGCCGGAACACGGTGGCGAGCCGCTCCGGGGTCTGCGCCTCGAGGACGCCGTCATCCAGCACCCCGGCCGCGTGCACCACCGCCGTCAGCGACAGACCGTCGACGACCGAGCGGGCGGCGTCCCGATCCGCCATGTCCGCGGCGAACACCCGCACCCTGGCTCCCATGCCGGTCAGTTCGGCACGCAGCGCCGCGGCCCCCGGCGCCTCGGGCCCGCGACGGCTGACCAGCACCAGATCGGTCACGCCCCGAGCCGCGAGGTGCCGGGCGACGTGCGCGCCCAAGGTGCCCGTCCCGCCGGTGATCAGCACCGCGCCCGGCCCGACCGGACGCGGAACCGTCAGGACCACCTTTCCGGTGTGCCGGGCCTGCGTCACGAACCGAAAAGCCTCTTTGCTCCGGCGGATATCCCACGTCGTAGTGGGCAAGGGCTTCAGGACTCCGCGATCGAACAGCTGCAGGAGTTCTCGCAGGATCTCCCCGACCCGGTCCGGCCCGGCCTCCGCCAGATCGAAAGCCCGGTACCGCAACGACTCCGGCTCCCGCACATCCGTCTTACCCATCTCGAGGAACCGGCCACCCGAACGCAGCAACCGGAACGACGCATCCACGAACTCACCCGAAAGCGAATTCAAGACCACGTCCACCTCGGGAAACACCGACGCGAACGCCAGGTCGCGCGACGACGCGACGCGATCCGGAACCACTCCGAGCCGGCACACCGCGGCCTGCTTCGAGGGACTCGCCGTCGCATACACCTCGCAACCCCAGTGCCGGGCCAGCTGCACCGCGGCCATCCCCACGCCACCCGCGGCGGCGTGGATCAACACCGACTCACCCGGCCGGACACCGCCGAGATCACGCAACCCGTAGAACGCCGTCAAGAACGCGATCGGCACCGACGCCGCCGTCGTGAACGACCACCCGGCCGGTATCCGCGCCAGCAGCCGCGCGTCCGCGACGGCCACCGGACCGAACGCTCCCGTGAACGCGCCGAAGACCCGGTCGCCGACGGCAAAGTCGTCAACCCCTGGCCCGACTTCGACCACCACGCCCGCGCCCTCACCGCCCAGCGGACCCGGATCGCCCGGGTACATCCCCAGCACGCTCAGCGCGTCCCGGAAGTTGACTCCGGCCGCTCGCACCTCGATCCGCACCTCACCGACGGTGAGCGGGCGCAAAGACTCCGGGGCCGGCACCACAGCCAGATTCTCGACGGTGCCACGACCGGACACGTCGACCCGCCAGGGTTCCGCCGGCGGAACAAGGAGAGGAACCCGGACCCGGGCCAGCCGGGCAGCGAACAGTTCACCGCGCCGAAGCGCGAACTCCGGCTCACCGGCGCCGAGCGCCGCGGGCAGGGCTTCGACCGACTCGGGGTGGTCATCGAGGTCGCCCAGCACGAACCGGCCCGGGTGTTCGCTCGAGGCCGAGCGCACCAATCCCCACACCGCGGCCAGGGCCGGCTCGGTGACCCGGTCACCGTCGTCCGCTGACACCGCGCCCCGGGTCAGCACGACCAGGCGGCCGCGGTCGAACCGTCCGATCCAGTCCTGCAGAAACGCCAGTACCCGCGCCACCTCCGTCTCGGGTGAGGCACCCGGCACGCAGGTCAGGATGACGTCTCCGGGTTCGTGCAGGTCGTCGAACGACCGGACGACCACCGCACCGGAGGCCGGCAGCCAGGACCCGTCGGAGCCGAGGACCGCCCAGTGGTCGACGGCCTGCCCGGCGGCGCACCGGATCCAGTCCACTGTGAACAGTGAATCGGCTGCGGAAGCCACCCCGAGCGACGCGGGATCCACGGGACGAAGGACGAGTGAATCGACCGAAAGCACTTCTTGGCCATCGCTGTCCGCGGCCACTGCGCTCACTTGATCGGTCGTCGAGGTCAGGCGCACCCGCAGGGTCCGTGCTCCGGTGGGGTGCAGCGTGACCCCCGTCCACGAAAACGGGAGTCCCCTCGTGTCGCCGGCGCCGTCCCGCAGCGCGGCCACCCCCATCGGGTGCAGGACCGAATCCAGCAAGGCCGGCGGCACGAGGTGCCCCTCGGCGGCGTTCCCGGGCAACGTCACCTCGGCGAAGGTCTCGCCGTCGCGCTGCCACACCGCCCGGAGCCCCCGGAAGGCCGGGCCGTACTCGTAACCGGCCGCGGCGAAACGTTCGTAAACGTCCCCGATGTCGACGGCTTCCGCCTCCGGCGGCCAGCTCATCGCCCAGCCGGCGAATCCCGGCGCAGCCACGTCGGCGCTCAGCGCGCCGGCGGCGTGCCGGGTCCACTCGCGATCGCCCTCGAACCCGGAACCCGCACTCGAATACACCGAGACCGGCAGGAGTCCGTCCTCACCGGGGCGGTCGAGCACCACCCGCACCTCTCGGACCTCGTCTTCGGTCAGCACCAGGGGTGCATGCAGGGTCAGCTCGTCGACCCGGGGACAGCCTGCCTGCTTTCCCGCTTGCGCGACCATCTCCAGCAACGCCGCACCCGGCAGCAGGACCGTGCCCAGCACGGCGTGCTCGGCGAGCCACGGCTGAGCGGGGAGGGAGATCCGGGTGGCGAACGACCAGCCCGTCGGGCCCTCGATCCCGGTCCCCAACGACGAATCCGCGTGCTGCCCGCCGGTTTCGAGCCAGTAACGCTCGCGCTGGAAGGCGTAGGTCGGCAGCTCCACGACGGTGCCCGTGCCGGTCACCCGCGTCCAGTCCACGCCGACCCCGGCGACGAACGCCTCTCCCAGCGAAGTCAGAAAGCGCGTGGTGTCGTCGGTGTCCCGCCGCAACGTACCGACTGCGGTGACCTGGACCCCCGCCGCTTCCGCGATGCCTTCGACCGCGGGCGTCAGGACCGGATGCGGGGACACTTCGACGAACGCGGTGTGCCCGTCGTCGAGCGCGGCTTCGACAGCCTGCTGGAAGAGCACCGTTTCACGGAGGTTGCGGTACCAGTAGCCGCCGTCGAGCTCGGTGGCCGGGAACGCCGCTCCGGTCACCGTGGAATAGAACGGAACCGACGCCTGCTTCGAGCGGATCCCGGCCAGCTCGGTGCGCAGCCGCTCGGACAACGCCTCCACCTGAGCCGAGTGGGAGGCGTAGTCGACGGCGATGCGCCGGGCTCGGACGCCTTCCCGTTCCCACTGCTCGATCAGGCCGGCCAGCGTCACGTCGTCGGCGGAGACCACGGCCGAGGCGGGGCCGTTGACCGCAGCCACCGACACGCTCGCCGGAAGCGCGGCCGGCGGCAGGGAGACGGACACCATCCCGCCCCGGCCCGACAACGACTCCGCCACCAACCGGCTACGCACCGCGACGATCCTTGCCGCGTCCGCCAGGTCCAGTGCCCCCGCCACATACGCGGCCGCAACCTCACCCTGCGAATGCCCCACCACACCCGCAACCCGCACCCCGGCCGCACGCCACACCGCAGCCAACGACACCATCACCGCGAACAACACCGGCTGCAGCACGTCGACTCGATCCAGGTCCGCCCGCGTGCGGAGCACCTCGCGCACTGAGTACCGCACATGCTCGGCCAACGCCGCGTCGCACGCCGATAGCTCGTCCGCGAAGACCTCCGAACGATCCAGCAGTCCCGCCGCCATCCCCACCCACTGCGAACCCTGCCCCGGGAACACCAGCACGACCCCACGCTCCGGCATCGCCGCCCCGGAGACCACCTGCGCCGCGGGCACGGCGTTCGCCACGGCCTCGAGGCCGTGCGCCAACTCGTCGCGCCCGGCGCCCAGCACCACCGCACGGTGCTCGAACAGCGAACGGGTCCGGACAAGCGAGTAGCCGACGTCACCGGGCGGAAGCGGTTTGGTTCGCGTGAACTCGGCCAAGCGGGCGGCCTGGGCCCGCAACCCGTCCCGGGATTTCGACGACACCACCCACGGCACGGGCCCGTCACGGAACAAAGGCCGGGTCACGGTGCCGGCCCGCTCGGGGTCCACCGCGGCAGCGTGCTCGAGCACGACGTGCGCATTGGTGCCGCTGGCGCCGAACGAGGACACCGCGGCCCGCCGCGGCTGCCGCGACCCGGGCCAGGCCCGGGCTTCGGTGACCAGCTCGACAGCACCGGCCGACCAGTCCACGTGCGGGGTCGGTCCGTCCACGTGGAGCGTTCTCGGTACCACTCCGTGACGCATGGCGAGCACCATCTTGATCACCCCCGCCATCCCGGCAGCCGCCTGCGTGTGGCCCAGGTTCGACTTCACGGATCCCAGCAGCAACGGCTTCTCGCGCTGCTGTCCGTAGGTGGCCAGGAGCGCCTGTGCTTCGATCGGGTCGCCGAGTCTCGTTCCGGTGCCGTGCGCCTCGACGACGTCCACGTCGCCCGGCGAAAGACCGGCGTTTTGCAGTGCCCTGCGGATGACCCGCTGCTGTGCAGGCCCGTTCGGCGCGGTCAGGCCGTTCGATGCGCCGTCCTGGTTCACCGCGGAGCCTCGCAGGACGGCCAGCACTCGGTGCCCGTTGCGCTGCGCGTCCGACAGGCGCTCCACCACCAGGACGCCGACGCCTTCGCTCCAGCCCGTCCCGTTCGCCGCCGCCGCGAACGACTTGCACCGGCCGTCCGGTGCCAGGCCCCGCTGCCGGGAGAACTCGATGAAGCCGTTGGGCGTGGCCATGACCGTGACCCCGCTGGCCAGCGCCAGGTCACATTCGCCGGAGCGCAGCGCCTGCGCCGCGAGGTGCAGCGCCACCAACGACGACGAGCACGCGGTGTCGAGGGTGACCGCCGGGCCTTCCAGCCCGAGCAGGTACGCGAGGCGTCCCGAGGCGAGACTGCCCACGTTCCCGTTGCCGAACAGACCTTCCAGCTCGGGCGGCGCCTGCTGGAACCTCGTTGCGTAGTCCTGGTAGATCAGGCCGGAGAACACCCCCGTCGAGGTTCCGCTCAGCGAGTGCGGGTCGATGCCCGCGTGCTCCAGCGCTTCCCACGAAACTTCGAGCAGGAGCCGTTGCTGCGGATCCATCGCCGTGGCCTCCCGCGGCGAGATCCCGAAGAAAGCCGCGTCGAATTCGGCGGCGTCGTGGAGGAATCCACCTTCGCGAACGTACGTCTTGCCCTGGCGGTCCGCGTCGGCGTCGAACAGCGAGCCGAGATCCCAGCCCCGGTCCGTGGGAAATCCGGAAACCGCGTCGCGACCGGAAATGACCAGCTCCCACAGATCGTCGGGAGAGCTCACCCCACCCGGCAACCGGCAGCCCATCCCGACGATCGCGACCGGCTCCTGGTCCACGGGCCGCAGGTCCCTCAGCCGCTGCCGCGTGTCCTGCAACTCGGCGGTGACCTTGCGGAGGTAGGCGCGGAGCTTGTCTTCGTCAGCCATCGTCGTTCCTTCGGATGCAGTGCGGGTACGAGCGGGCCTCAGGCGAGCCCGAGATCCTGGTCGATGAAGGTGAAGATCTCGTCGTCGTCCACGGAGTCGAGATCGCGCGTCGGTGTGCTGCCGCCCTGGCCGAGGAGCAGTACCAGGCTTTGGGCCCTGGCCAACAGCTTCGCCCGTTCCGGAGCGCCCTCGTCCAGGCTCGTGAGAGCTGCCTCGAGCTCGTCGAACCGCTGGTGCAGGGGAAGGTCCGTACCGTCCTCTTCGCTCAGTTCCGTGAGGAGGTGAGCGGCCAGCACCCGCGCTGTGGGGTGGTCGAAGACGAGGGTGGCCGGCAGTTTCAACCCGGTGGCGGCACCCAGCCGGTTGCGCAGCTCGATCGCGGTGAGCGAGTCGAAGCCCAGCTCCTGGAACGGCCGGTTCTCGTCCGCCAGTGCCCCGGGCGCGTGGCCCAGCACCGCGGCCACCTGCCGGGTCACGAGGTCCCGCACGACCCGCAGGCGCTCCTCCGGCTCGAGCCCGGCGAGCCGGGCCGGCTGCCATTCCGGCCGTCCGGTGGCGGCCCGGGTCGTGCGCACCAGGCCGCGCAGCAGCGGCGGCACCTCGGTACCCGTGCGCAGGGCGGCCAGGTTGAGCCGGGTCGCCACCACGGACGCCCGGTCCGTGGCGCACGCCGCGTCGAACAGCGCCAGCCCCTCCTCGGCGGTCAGCGGTACCAGGCCGGAGGCGCTCATCCGCCGGAGGTCGCGATCTTGCAGTGCCTGGGTCAGCTCGCTGCGTTCACTCCACATCCCCCAGGCGATGGAGACCGCAGGCAGGCCCTGCGACCGGCGATGCGCGGCCAGCGCGTCGAGGAACGCGTTGGCCGCCGCGTAGTTGCCCTGACCGGGCGTGCCGAACACACCGGACGCGGACGAGAACAGGATGAATCCGGCCAGCTCGCTCCGGCGAGTCAGCTCGTGCAGCACCAGCGCGGCGTCGACCTTGGGCCGGAAGACCGCAGCCAGTTGCCGCTCGGTCAGTGAGCCGACGACCCCGTCGTCGAGCACCCCGGCGGTGTGGACGACCCCGGTGAGCGGATGCTCGGCCGGGATCGCGGCCAGCACCCGGGCAGTCGCGGTGCGGTCGGCCAGGTCGGCGGCCACAATCCGCACCCGGGCGCCGAGGCCGGTCAGTTCTTCGGCCAGCCGGTCGGCGCCGGGGGCGGCCGGTCCGCGGCGACTCACGAGCAGGAGGTTCCGGACCCCTTGGGTGGCAACGAGGTGCCGGGCCACCCCAGCGCCGAGTGTTCCCGTGCCACCGCTGACGAGCACTGTTCCCTCCGCGCGCCATGCCGGAGCAGCGGCCGAAGGCCGCACTCGCGTCAGCCGCGGCGCGAGAACCCGCCCGGCGCGGACGCTCAGCTGGGGTTCGCCGGTTTCGACGGCCGTGGTCAGCAGCCGAGCCGAATCCGGGTGGCCGTCCAGATCGACCAGGACGATCCGGTCCGGGTGCTCGCTCTGCGCCGAGCGCGCCAGGCCCCAGGCTGCGGCATGCGCCAGGTCGCCGCCGTCGGCCCCGCGACCGACGAGCACGAGCCGGGTGCCGTCGAACCGCCTGTCCCCCAGCCAGGATTGGAGGAGCCCGAGCAGGCCCAGCGTCCGCTCGTACACCACTTCGGCCCGGGTTTCGCCGGGGTGCAGGCCGAACACGATCACGTCCGTGTCCTCGGCGTCGGTCAGGTTCTGCCGGACGTTGACCCGGCCCTCCGTGGTGCGGAGCGCGTCGGCGATCTCGGTCCCTGCGGGGTCGAGGACGGTCCAGCGACGAGGCGCGGACGTGGCGGGGGTTTCGACCGGCCGCCAGTCGACACCGAGCAAGCCGTCCCCCGCCGGGGCAAGCTGTGCCCGATCGACGGGGCGGGTGACCAGCGACTCCACCGAAACCACCGGGTCGCCGGCGGGATCGACCGCCGTCACGGAAATCCGGCCGTCGGCGCCAGTGCGCAACCGCACCCGCAGTTCCGTCGCGCCTGACGCGTGCACCGAAACGCCCGTCCACGAGAACGGCAGGCCCCGCTCCGCGACCGACGCCCCTGCCGGGTGCAGGATCGCATCCAGCAGAGCCGGGTGGATCAGGAAGGCACCGCCCGCCGAGCCGTCCGGCAGGGACACCTCCGCGTACAGCTCGTCCCCCTGCCGCCAGCACGACCCGAGGCCGCGGAACGCCGGCCCGTACTCGAACCCTGCGGTGGCGAAGCGGTCGTACAGTTCGGTCACGTCCAGGCGTTCCGCGCCGCGGGGTGGCCACGTCCAAGCCCAGTCGCCCGGAGCCGGCTCGTTCGCTGCGGGGCGGAGGAAACCCTCCGCGTGCCGCACCCAGCCGTCGTCACCGGTTCCGGAGTGGACGGTGACCGCGCGGTGACCGTCCTCCCGGGGGCCGCCGACCTCGACGCGGATTTCCCGGACCGCGCCCTCCTCGAGGAGTACCGGCGCCTGCAGGACGAACTCCGCCAGGGTGGGGCAGCCCGCCCGTGCGCCCGCGCGCAACGCCGCCTCGACGATGGCGACGCCGGGGACGACAACCGCGCCCAGCACCGTGTGATCGGCCAGCCAGGGCTGTGCATCCAGCGAAAGCGAGCCGGTGCACAACCAGCCGCCGGAGCCGGGGAGCTCCACGAACGACGTCAACAGATCCGCGGACGCGTCCGGTGAGAACCAGAACCGGCGGCGCTGGAAGGCGTAGGTCGGGATGTCCGCCGCCGGACCGGGACCCAGGCCCCGGTTCCAGTCGACCGCAACTCCGTGCACGAAGACGTGGGCCAGTGCGGCGAGGAGCCGGGCGGGCTCGTCCTCGTCCCGGCGCAGCGTACCGATCGCCGCGACGTCACCCAGGGTTTCCTCGATCGCCGGCAGGAGAACCGGGTGCGGCGACACCTCGACGAACGCCGTGTTCCCGTCCCGGCGGGCGCTTTCCAGTGCCCGCCGGAACTGCACCGTCTCGCGGAGGTTGCGGTACCAGTAGCCGGCGTCCAGCGCATCCGTCTCCAGCGGTTCCCCGGTCACCGTCGAGTAGAACGGGACTGTGGCCCGCCGCGGCCGCAGCCGCGCGAGTTCTTCCCTCAGCCGGGCGGAGAGCTGTTCGACTTGGCCGGAATGCGACGCGTAGTCCACCGCGATCCGCCGGGCACGGACGCCGTCCCGGTCCCACCGGGCCAGCAGCTGTTCCAGGACATCGTTCGCACCCGAAACGACGAGGGACTCCGGTCCGTTCACCGCCGCGATCGCCACTTCCTCCGGAACGGCGCCGACCGGTATCGAGACGGACACCATCCCGCCCTTGCCTGACAACAACTCGGCCACCAACCGGCTCCGTACCGCGACGATCCGCGCCGCATCCCCCAGGTCGAGCGCACCCGCCACGTACGCCGCCGCGACCTCGCCCTGCGAGTGCCCCACCACACCCGCAACCCGGACACCGGCAGCACGCCACACCGCAGCCAACGACGCCATCACCGAAAACAGCACCGGCTGCAAGACGTCGACGCGCTCGATTTCCGCCCGGCTCCGCAGCACCTCCCGCACCGAAAACGGCACATGCTCGGCAAAAGCCGCATCACACGCCGCCAGCTCGTCCGCGAAGACGTCCGATCGATCCAGCAGGCCCGCCGCCATCCCGACCCACTGCGAACCCTGTCCCGGAAACACCAAGACCACCTTGTCGGCCGTGGCAGTGCCGGTCACGACCTCGGGTGCGGGCACACCGTCGGCGATCGCGGCGAGGGCGCTCAGCAACGTCTCCCGATCCTCGCCCAGCGCCACTGCCCGGTGTTCGAAGGCCGACCGGCGGGCGAGAGCGCGGCCCACTCCGGCGATCGGGAGGCCGGGCCGGTCGCGGACGAACGCCCGGAGGCGATCCGCTTGTACGCGCAGGGCCGCGGGCGACTTGGCGGTGAGCGGCCAGGCCAGGATCCCGGCCGGTGCACCGTCCCCGTCGTCGGTCGACGGTGGCCGGCCCGGCGGCGCCTCGAGGATCACGTGGGCGTTGGTTCCGCTGATCCCGAACGACGAAACCCCGGCCCGGCGGGCCCGCCCGGTCTCCGGCCAGGCCGCGGCCTCGGTGCTCAGCTCCACCGAGCCCGCCGACCAGTCCACCTCCGGCGTAGGCGCGTCGACGTGCAGTGTGGCGGGCACCAGCCCGTGCCGCATCGCCAGTACCACCTTGATCACCCCGGCCACACCGGAGGCGGCCTGGGTGTGTCCGATGTTCGACTTCAACGACCCCAGCAGCAGCGGCGCGGACCGAGCCTGGCCGTACGTGGCCAGCAGCGCCTGGGCTTCGATGGGATCGCCGAGCCGCGTCCCTGTCCCGTGTGCCTCGACCACGTCGACCTCGGCAGGCGACAGCCCCGCGTTCTCCAGTGCGCTCAGGATCACCCGTTGCTGGGACGGGCCGTTGGGGGCGGTCAACCCGTTCGAGGCCCCGTCGGAGTTCACCGCCGAGCCACGGAGGACGGCCAGCACCTGGTGTCCGTTGCGGCGCGCGTCGGAGAGCCTTTCCACGGCCAGCAGCCCGATCCCTTCGCCCCAGCCGGTGCCGTCCGCCGCGGCGGCGAACGACTTGCACCGGCCGTCCGGGGCGAGTCCGCGCTGCCGGGAGAAGCCGACGAACGCGCCCGGTGTGGACATCACGGTCACGCCGCCCGCCAGCGCCAGGTCGCACTCGCCGGTCCGCAGCGCCTGCGCCGCGAGGTGCAGCGCCACCAGCGAGGACGAACACGCGGTGTCCACGGTCACCGCGGGACCTTCGAGCCCCAGTGTGTAGGCGACCCGCCCGGACGCGACGCTGCCGGTGTTGCCGTTTCCGAAGTACCCTTCGAGGTCGTCGGGGACGCGGTCGAACCGAGTCGCGTAGTCCTGGTAGATCAGCCCGGCGAAGACGCCGGTGCGGCTTCCCTTGAGCGACGCGGGATCGATGCCTGAGCGCTCGAGGAGGTCCCAGGAGACCTCCAGCAGGAGGCGCTGCTGCGGATCCATCGCCATCGCCTCACGCGGGGAGATCCCGAAGAACTCGGCGTCGAAATCGGCAACGCCGGTCAGGAACCCGCCTGACCGCACGTACGACTTGCCGGGCCGGTCGGGGTCCGGGTCGTATAGTCCGGCCACGTCCCACCCGCGGTCGGCGGGGAACGCCGACATCGCATCCCGGCCCGCGGTGAGCAGCGCCCACAGATCGTCCGGAGACGAGATTCCCCCGGGGAGGCGACAGGCCATGCCGATGATGACGACCGGATCGTCGTCCGCCGCGCGGGTGCCGGACCACACCGGTACGGCGCTCGCACCGATCAGCCGGTCGAGCAAGTGACGGGCGAGTGCGGCCGAAGACGGGTAGTCGAACACCACAGTCGCGGGCAGTTTCAGGCCGGTCGCGGAGCTGAGCCGGTTCCGGAGCTCCACCGCGGTCAGCGAATCGAACCCGAAGTCCTTGAACGGCCGAGCGGCGTCGATCGCCTCGACCGACTCGTGCCCCAGCACGGTCGCCGCGTGCGATCGCACCAGGTCGAGCACGAGGCTCTCCCGGCCGTGCTCCGTCAGGCCGGCGAGTTCCCCGGCGAGCCCCGATGCCGATTCCGCCGCCGCGGCGCGCCGGGGTCGCGCGCGCACGAGCCCCCTCAGCAGCGGCGGGACGGCGGCACCTCCGCCGTCCCGGGGTGCGAACTTGCTGACCAGCAGGGATGGGTGGCCGGCTTCCTGTGCGGCGTCGTACAACGCCAGCCCCACGTCGGTGCTCATCGGCAGGAACCCGAAGCCGGTGATCCGGGCGAGGTCGGGCGCTGCGAGGTGCTGGGTCATCGTGCTGCGCTCGGCCCACATCCCCCAGGCCAGCGACAGCCCGGGCAGTCCCTCGGAGCGGCGACGGTGGGCAAGGGCATCGAGGAACGCGTTGGCCGCAGCGTAGTTGCCCTGCCCCGGCCCCCCGAAGGTTCCCGAAGCCGAAGAAAAGACCACGAACGCCGCAAGGTCCATCTTGCGGGTCAGCTCGTCGAGCACCAGCGCTCCGCCGACCTTCGCCCGGAAGACCGTGGCGATCCGCTCCGGCGTGAGCGACTCCAGCACCCCGTCGTCCAGTACCCCCGCCGCGTGGACCACCCCGCTCAACGACAGTCCGCTCAAGGCGGCCGCTGCGGCGTCGCGATCGGCCATGTCGGCGGCGACGATCCGCACCCGTGCCCCCAGAGCGGTCAGCTCGTCCCGCAACGCCGCCGCTCCCGGGGCATCGAGGCCCCGGCGACTGGCCAGTACGAGATCACGGGCACCTTGGGAAGCCAGGTGTCGCGCGACGTGGCCGCCCAGTGTCCCCGTGCCTCCGGTGATCAGCACTGTGCCGTCCCGCAACGGCCGCGGGATCGTGAGCACGACCTTCCCGACGTGTTTCGCCTGAGCCATGAACCGGAGTGCCTCGGGCGCCTGCCGGACGTCCCACACGGTGACCGGCGGGAGCCCGATGGCGCCCGTGCCGAACAACTCGAGCACGTTGCGCAGCATCTCCTGGATGCGATCCGGCCCCGCTTCGCTCAGGTCGAAAGCCCGGTAGCGCACCGAGTCCGGCTGCCGGATGTCGGTCTTCCCCATTTCGATGAACCGGCCACCCGGGCGGAGCAGGCCCAATGAGGCGTCCACGAACTCACCCGACAGCGAGTTCACCACCACATCGACCGGAGCGAACTTCTTCGCGAAGCCAAGGTTCCTCGACGACGCGATCCGCTGCGGATCCACCCCGAGCCCGGCCACGACCGGCTGCTTGGGCTCGCTCGCCGTCGCAAAGACCTCGCAGCCCCAGTGCCGAGCCAGCTGCACCGCCGCGATCCCCACCCCGCCGGCGGCAGCGTGGATCAGCACCGACTCGCCGGGCCTCACCCCGGCAAGATCCCGCAACGCGTAGTAAGCCGTGAGAAAGACGCCTGCGACCGAAGCGGCTTGAGCGAACGACCACCCCTCAGGCACCGGTGCCGCCAACCGTTCGTCGGTTACCGCGTGAGACCCGAAGGCCGCCCGCATCATCCCGAACACCCGGTCGCCGACCGCGAAGCCGGTGACGTCCGCCCCGACATCGACGACGACTCCGGCCCCCTCATTCCCGAGTGGCCCGGGGTCTCCGGGGTACATCCCGAGCACGCTCAGCACGTCCCGGAAGTTCACGCCCGCGGCACGAACCTCGAGCCGCAGCTCCCGGGGCGCGAGGGGGCGCATCGATTCCGGAGCGGGCAGCACCGCCAGGTTGTCCACCGTGCCCCGGTCCGGCGCATCGATCCTCCAGGGCTCGTCATCGGGCGGTCGCAAGCCTGCACGCGCTCGGGCGAGACGCGGCGCCGACACGTTGCCACCGCGAACCACGAGCTCCGGCTCACCCAGGCCGGCAAGACCGGCGATCATCGCCAGCGACTCCGGCCGATCATCCGTGTCCACCAGGAGGAACCGACCCGGGTGCTCGCTGATCGCCGAGCGCACCAGCCCCCACACGGCACCCCCGGCGACGTCGGTGACCGCTTCTCCCGGGCCTGCGGCAACCGCGCCTTTCGTAAGGATCACCAGCGGCGGGTCGTCGTTCTCCACAACCTGTGCCTGGAGCAGTTCGAGCACCTGTGCGGCCCTTGCGGCCGGACTTCCGCCGACCGAGGACTCGAAGACATCAACGTCAGCAGCGCCGGATTCGGCCGGCTCGACCCCAGCGGCCCGGAGCCGTCCGGCGAGGCCACCCCGGTCCTCACCCGAGACGGCACAGCTACCACGGGTCTCCGGCACCGTCACCGGCACCCAGTGAACGGCGAACAGGCCGTCACCGACCGGGGCCGCTGCTTCGAGCTGCGCCGGATCCACCGGCCGGGCCACCAGCGAAGCGACCTCGGCCACGAGCGTGCCGTCCGGGCCGGCCGCCTCCAGGGACAGCTCGTCACCGATCGTCAACCGCACCCGCAGTGCGGTTGCGCCCGTCGCGTGCACGGCCACCCCACTCCAGGAGAACGGCAACCGGACCTCGCCCGCCGGCGCGGACTCCACGAGCGACGGGTGCAACGCCGCATCGAGCAAAGCGGGGTGGATCAGCGTCCCGCCCGCTCCAGCCTCGCCGGGCAAGGCGACCTCACCGAAAATCTCGTCACCGCGTCGCCAGACCGCCCGCAAGCCGCGGAAAGCGGGCCCGTAGTCGTACCCGGCGGCGGCGAACCGTTCGTAGACATCGCCGATCTCGACCGGATCCGCGTCCACGGGTGGCCAGGTCGCTGCCCACTGACATGTCCGCGCACCACTCTCGGCCGCGTCGAGGGTGCCGGTCGCGTGCTGGATCCAGTCGTGCTCCCCGGCATCTCCGGAATTCGCGCAAGAATGGATCGAGATCTCCCAGCGGCCGTCCTCCCCCGGCCGGTCGACGACCACCCGCACGTCGCGCCGCTCGTCCCCGGCCAGGGTCATCGGCACTTGCAGCGTCAGCTCCGCCACCCTGCCGCAGCCCAGCCGTTCGCCGGCACTCAGCGCGAGCTCCACCAGAGCGGCCCCGGGAACCAGCACCGTGCCGAGGACGGCATGATCGGCAAGCCAGGGCAGCGCGTTCTGCGACACCTGCCCGGCGAACAGCCACCCGGACGGCCCTTCGATCGCGCCGCCGAGCAGCGAGCTGCCCACCTCTTCGTCACCCAGCCAATAGCGCCGGCGTTGAAAGGCGTAGGTCGGCAGCTCGGTGCGGGTCCCGGAGCCGACGACGCGGCGCCAGTCGACCGCGGCGCCCGCCGTGAACACGTCGCCAAGCGAAGTCAGGAAGCGCCTGGATTCGTCTTCGCCGCGTCGGAGCGTGCCGACCACCGCCACCCGGACTTCTTCGGCATCGGCGGTGTGCTCCACGGCCGCGGTCAGAACGGGATGCGGCGAAACCTCCACGAAGGCGGTGTGCCCGGCCGCGAGCGCGGCGGCGACGGCTTGGCGGAACCGCACGGGTTCGCGGAGATTGCGATACCAGTAGCCGGCGTCGAGCACACCGGTGTCGAGAAGATCGCCGGTGACCGCCGAGTAGAACGGGATTTCGCTCGAGCGGGGCTCGACTCCGGCGAGGGCTTCCGGCAGTGCGTCCGCCAGGACTTCGACCGACCCGGCGTGCGACGCGTAGTCGACCGCGATCCTCCGGGCACGAACGCCTTCGGCCGCCCACAGCGCCATCAGGTGGTCCAGCGCGTCGTCCGGGCCCGAGATCACCACCGACCCGGGCCCGTTGTCCGCGGCGATCCCCACGCCCTCCGTCAGCGCCTTCCGGACCCTTTCGGCAGGCAGGGAAACCGAAACCATCCCGCCCTTGCCCGACAACGACTCCGCCACCAGCCTGCTGCGCACGGCAACGATCCGTGCCGCATCCCCCAAGCTGAGTGCGCCCGACACGCACGCCGCCGCGACTTCACCCTGCGAATGGCCCAGCACACCCGCGATGCGCACCCCGGCCGCGCGCCAAACCTCGGCCAACGCCACCATTACCGCAAACAGCACCGGCTGCAGCACATCGACGCGCTCGATTTCGGCCCCGCTCCGCAACACCTCCCGCACGGAGAACGACACGTGCGGGGACAACGCCTCGTCGCACGCACCAAGCCGACCGGCGAAAACCTGCGAGCTCTCCAGCAAACTCACGGCCATTCCCGCCCACTGCGCGCCCTGGCCGGGAAAAACCAGGACCACGCCGTCGCTCGCCGGCATGCCCGCCGCCGGGTGCCCGACGGAGTCCAGACCGCGTAACAGTTCGTCCCGGTCCGACCCCACCACGACCGCCCGGTGTTCGAACACCGAACGGGTCGTCGCCAGCGAAAACGCCACATCGGCGGGCCGCAGTTCCGGACGAGACACGACGTGTTCCCGAAGCCGGGCGGCCTGAGCGGTCAGCGCATCGGCCGAGCGCGCGGAAAGCACCCACGGGATCACCCGCGACACCAGCGGTGCCACCGCGTCGGTGCCGGGTTCTTCCGCTTCAGGCGCGGGCGGCATCTCCAGGACCACGTGCGCGTTGGTCCCGCTGTAGCCGAACGACGAGACCGCCGCTCGTCGCGCATGGTCCGTTTCGGGCCACGGCTGCTGCTCCGCGGCCAGCTCGACTGCGCCGCGCGACCAGTCGACGTGCGGCGTCGGCTCGTTCAGGTGCAAGGTCCGCGGCACGATCCCGTGCTGCATTGCCATGACCACCTTGATCACGCCGGTGGCGCCCGCCGCGGCCTGGGTGTGCCCGATGTTGGACTTCACCGAGCCGAGAAGCAGCGGTCGCGTTCGGTCCTGCCCGTAGGTGGCCAGCAGTGCCTGGGCTTCGATCGGGTCGCCCAGGGTCGTCCCGGTCCCGTGCGCTTCGACGACGTCCACATCCGAGTGAGCCACCCGAGCGTCGGCGAGAGCGGCCTTGATGACCTTCTCCTGCGCCGGCCCGCTCGGCGCCGACAGCCCGTTCGAGGCGCCGTCCTGGTTCACCGCCGACCCGCGGACAACGGCAAGTACCCGGCGTCCGTTGCGAATCGCGTCCGAGAGCCGTTCGACCACGAGAACAGCCGCCCCTTCCGCCAGGCCGGCACCGTCCGCGGCCTCGGCGAACGACTTGCACCGGGCGTCGGGGGCCATGCCCTGCTGACGTGAGAAATCGGCCATTCCGGCGGGCGTGGCCATCACCGCGACACCGCCGGCCAGAGCCAGATCGCACCCGCCGGAGCGCAGGGACTGCACCGCCAGGTGCAGGGCAACGAGCGACGACGAGCAGGCGGTGTCCACGGTCACCGCGGGGCCTTCCAGACCCAGTGTGTAAGCCACCCGGCCGGACACGAGGCTGCCCACGTTGCCGCTGCCGAGGTAGATCTGCAGGTCTTCGGGCACCTGCCGGAAGAAGCCCGAGGAATAGTCGTGGTAGGACAACCCGGAGAAGACACCGGTGGCGCTGCCACGGAGGGACCGAGGCAGAATATCGGCGCGCTCGATCGCCTCCCACGAGGTCTCCAGGAGCAGCCGCTGCTGAGGATCCATTCCCATCGCCTCGCGAGGAGAGATCCCGAAGAAGGCAGCGTCGAATTCCGCGGCATCGTGGAGAAAGCCGCCTTCGCGCGCCGCAGGAACCCCGCTGCGGCCGGGATCACCGTCCCCGAAGGCGGCCGGGTCCCAGCCGCGGTCGGTCGGCAACCCCGAGACGGCGTCCTTTCCGGTGGACACCAGCTCCCACAGCCCCTCGGGGGAAGTGACGCCTCCGGGCAACCGGCACGCCATGCCGACGATCGCCACCGGATCGTGCCGGGCGGCTTCCGCCTCGCGGAGCCGGCGCTGCGTTTCCCGGAGGTCGGCCGTGACCTGCTTGAGGAAGTAGCGGAGCTTGTCTTCGGTGGACATGGAACCTCCCTGGAGCCGGACTGGGGGACGCGGATGGGGCGGAGCTCTCAGCTGATACCGAACTCCTCGCCGAGCATCGTGAACATCTCGTCGTCGCTCACGTCCTCGAGCCCGTTCCGGTCGGCGGGCTCCGTGCCCGCAGACCGGTCTTCCAGCTTCCACACCAGGTTCTGCAACCGCCGGGCTAGCTTTTCCCGCTCGGTACCTTCCGGTGTCCTCTCCGCGACCAGCTCTTCCAGGTCGTCCACCGCGGACAGCCACGCGTCCGCGCTCTCCGAACCACCGTCGTCCATCAGGCGCAGCAGGTGTTCGGCGAGCGCCTCCGCCGTGGGATGGTCGAAAGCCAGCGTCGCGGGCAGAGTGAGCTCTGTCGCGGTCGCCAGCCGGTTGCGCAGCTCGACCGCCGTCACCGATTCGAACCCCAGTTCCTTGAACGCGCGGTCGGTTTCCACGAGGCCGGCCGAGCGGTACCCCAGCACGGCCGCGATCTGCGTGCGGACCAGCGCGAGCATCTCGGTTCGGCGGTCCTCGGCCGGAAGGGCGGCCAGCCGGCGGCCGAACCCGGCCGCTTCGGCTCCCCCCGCGGTGGGCAGCTCGACGATGGGCGCTTTCGCGCGCGCCGGAACCGCAGCCGCCAGCAGATCCGGATCGAACGGCCGCAGCGTGAGCGAATCCACCGAGAAGACCGGAAGACCGGCGGGATCGGTAGCCCGGACCGAGATCTTGTCGCCGTTGCGGACCATCCGGACCCGCACCGCCGTCGCGCCGACGGCGTGCACGCTGACGTCGTTCCAGGCGAAGGGCATCTGCGGGGTCGGCTCACCGGCATCGGCCAACGCGACTGCGCCCACCGGCTGCAACGCCGCGTCCAGCAAGGCGGGGTGCACCAGGAACCGTCCCGCGGGGTCGAGCGACTCCGGCAACGCGACCTCGGCGAACACTTCGTCACCACGGGACCAGAGCGCGCGCACCCCCCGGAATGCCGGACCGTACTCGTAGCCCGTCTCGGCGAACCGGGCGTAAACGTCGTCCGTGGCGATCGCCTGCACGCCCTCGGGAGGCCAGGCCCCGGCGCGGTCGCCGGCACCGGCCACCGTGGCGGGCGCGAGTGAGCCACTCGCGTGCAGCGTCCAGTCGTCCGGTCCCCTGCCGAAGTACACCGTGACCGCACGCACGCCGGCCTCGCCCGGTTCCTCGACCATGACCTGAACATCGAGGACTTCACCCGGCTGCAGCACGACGGGGGCGTTCATGGTCAGTTCCGCCACGCGCGGGCAACCTGACCGGGCACCGGCCCGCAGCGCCAGATCCGTCAGCAGCGAAGCCGGCACGACGACAGTCCCGCGGAAGGAATGCTCGGCCAGCCACGGCTGGAGGTCCAGGGACAGCTTGCCCGTGAACAGCCAGCCGTCGACCGTCGGCAACCGGGTCGCCTCGCCCGCGGCCAGGACGTCGTCGGTCGAGACGACGGCGTCGAGCCAGTACCGTTCGTGCTGGAAAGCGTAGGTCGGCAGCTCGACGAGGCGGTTCCGGTTCCCGAAAACCCGCTTCCAGTCGACGGTTGCGCCGGCGGTGAACACCTCCGACAACGACCGCAAAAACCGCCCACGCTCCTCCTCACCCCGCCGCAACGTCCCCACCACCACAGCACCACCACCCACCGCCGCCACCGTATCCATCACACTCACCGTCAAAACCGGATGCGGCGACACCTCGACAAACAACCCAAACCCATCCCCCAACAACGCACGAGTCACCCGCTCAAACTCAACCGGACGCCGAGCATTCTCAAACCAATACTCAGCACCCAGCACACCCCCATCAACCAACCCACCCGTCACCGTCGAATAAAAACGAACCTCCCCACCACCATAAGGCACAACCTCCCCCAACAACTCCACCAACCGCCCACGCAACCGATCAACCTGGCCACAATGCGACGCCACCGACACCGGCACCACACGCGCCCGAACCCCACCCCCCACACACAACTCCACAAACCGCTCCAATACCGGAACCTCACCCGCCACCGTGCACGACCCCGGCCCATTCACCCCCGCAACAACCAACCCCCCAAACTCACCAACAAGACGATCCGACACCCACCCCACACCAGCCCCAACCGACGCAATCGCACCCCCACCCACCAACTCCTCAAAAAACAACCGACTCCGCACCGCAACAATCCGAACCGCATCCTCCAACGACAACGCACCCGCCACATACGCCGCCGCCACCTCACCCTGCGAACTCCCCACCACACCCGCAACCCGAACACCAGCAGCACGCCACACCGCAGCCAACGACACCATCACCGAAAACAACACCGGCTGCAAAACATCAATACGATCCAACCCCGGAACACCCGAAACCCCACGCACCACATCAACAACCGACCAACCCACAAACCGCCCAAAAACCTCATCACACGCCGCCAACTCCGCAGCAAAAACCCCCGAACACCCCAACAAACCCGCAGCCATCCCCACCCACTGCGAACCCTGCCCCGGAAAAACCAGCACCACGTCCTGGTCCGCGGCGACCTTGCCGGAAACGACGCCCACGGAGTCCTGTCCGGACGCGACCGCGACAAGCCCCTCGAGCAGCGCTTCCCGATCGTCTCCCAGCACCACCGCCCGGTGCTCGAACACGGACCGCGACGCGAGCGAAAAGCCGACCTCGTCGAGCGAGATGCCGGGGCGACCGAGAACGAGCGCGTGCAACTGCGCCGCCTGCGCGCGCAACGCCGCAGGCGACTTCGCGGAAAGCACCCACGGCAGAGGTCCGGCCAGCAGGCTGTCTACTTCGGACTCGACCGCGGCCGGTGCGGGTGGCGCTTCCAGCACCACGTGGGCGTTCGTCCCGCTGATCCCGAACGACGACACCCCCGCACGCCTGGGACGATCGGCCTCCGGCCACACCGTCTGCTCCGTCACGAGCTCGACGGA
>NZ_JBHVXZ010000123.1:0-28983 GCF_042881395.1 Amycolatopsis sp. NPDC058278
TAAAATATTTGTTCGTGCCCCCTCTCTTGTTTTGGGGGCCCCAACGCCCTAGGTCAGGCATTAAGGGCAGGCCGGGGGCCTGCCCTGGTTGCTTCGGGGCCACCCACCACCCACTCAGCAGATGGTCACCCCTACTGCGCCGACCAGCACACACAGACCAACTTGCGCCAGGCTAGCACCTACGACAAGCACATGACCGGCCCATGTAACCAAATCCGCATCCGACCACGATATCCCCCTTAAATTGCCTTAATTTCGCAGCCAAAAAAGCCATTCCGAGTGGAATACCGCAAGCAGACACGATAATATAGAAATCGCAAGGTGATCGGGACTGCAAGCCCGAGAACCGCAGATCTACTACGTAAGGATCGATCATCATGGTTTCGACCATCCGCCGTAAGCACCGTCCCGGCATCAACCGCGCCATAGAAGCCTTACAGGCGCAGCCGCCACGCGTGCGGACCGCGCTCACCGAACTGCGGAATGTCTTCACCGAGAGCGGGGAGAACCCGCCCGCGATCCTCGCCGCGTGCGCAACCCTGCTCAACACCGACGCCGCGATCAGCGGTGACGTCCTCGCCGCCGTGCGCGCCGCTCACGCCGAGTGGGACAGCTACGGCGACACCGAGCGCGAGCTGTTCAACCGGTGCGTGTACACCAGCGAGACCCGCCGTGCCGTCGCCGTGACCGAGGTGAACGACGTGACGGCGATGCTGCGGGAAACGCCCCGGCGGATCGCCGACGCGCTCAACGGGTTGCGGTGGCTCAACGCCCAGACCCAGTACGCGCACAAAGACGTGTTCACCGTGTGCGGGACGCTGCTGAAGAACCCCAGCGCCACCCACCCCGCCATCGTCGACGCCATCCAGACCGCCTACAGGCTGTGGCCGGGCCTGGCCGAGGACATCCGCACGCTGGTGATGGCGTGCGTGTACGCCAGCAAGGCCCGCGCCGAGCACGCCCGCGCCCGCACCGCCGCGCGGCAGCAGGCCACCACCGCCGAAGCGGCCGAGCCGCACCGGTGCCGGAGCTGTGACGGCAACCTGGCCGACACCCCGGAACTCCCGTACTGCTCCGACGCCTGCCGCCGGGAAGCCGAGTCCGCGCAGCGCCCCATGCCGGGCGAGCACACCGCAACCGGGGAACCGGCCGAGCCTGCCACCGCACCCGAGGTCATCGCGCCCGCCCCGATGACCGATGCCGCCGCCGAGGTGAAGCCGAAGACCACGGCCAAGCGCACGAGCACAGCGAAGGCCGGACACGAGCCGATCGAGAAGAAGGCGAACAGCCGTTACGTCGTCGGCGAAGTCGAAACCCAGTATGACGAGCAGTGGCGGCAGATTGAGCAGGCGATCCCGACCGCCGGTTTCGTACGCAAGGACGAGCTCGGGGTGGACCTCTACGAGCAGGAGCGGCAGCGTCACGCCGACCTGGACGACAGCAGCGACGCGGCCCACGACCTGACCGGCTACACGCTGTCCGATGAGGACTACGAGCGGCTTGCCTTGCTCCCCGTCGCGCCGGGCGGGTTGTGCGTGGCGTGCAACCTCGAACGCACCCCCGTCGAGCAGCGCGCGCACACCGGTGACCGCCGGTGCGAGATGTGCCGGGACCGCGACATGCCGCCTCTGTGTGTGTTCGCGCCGTTCCGCGAACTCGCCGCCGTCGCTTGACCACTCCCGCCAGCGGGGGCACCCGAACCGGGTGCCCCCGCGCCCACCCGAATTAGGAGCCGCCACCGTGCGCATCTTCCACGACATCCTCGCCGACATCGAGCGCGAGCTAGCCGCCGCCGACATGATCCCGACCGACGCACCGGCGTCCGTCACGGCATTCCTGCGCGAACTGCTCGCCCGCCACCTCCGGACGCTCCCCGCCCCGAACGGCGGCACGGTCGACGCCGTGCCCGCCGCCGCGATCCGCTTGGAGCTGGGCTACCTCACCCGGTACGGCCAGCTTTAACGCCCGTCCTCGCCCAAAGCTGCCGCCGATCTCCCGATCGGCGGCAGCTTTCTTGTGCCCGCACCCGGGGGACCGCCCCGGCGCCGGCAGACGGCGCCCGGGGCGCCTTAGTGCAGGCGCCGGCGCTCGACCCGAAGTTTCGATCACCACAACCCCGCCCCACCAACCCCGCCCCGCCTACCGCACCCCGCCCACCACCACACCCCAGCCCCACACCACCCCACCGCCCACTCACCCCGCCGACCACGCCACCGCCACCACCTCACCCAGCCTGCCCCCTACCCCGCACACAGCACATCTTGCAGACGTTCTGAACCGGGTGGGCGCCGCCGCCTTTTCGGCGTAGTCTGGTGTGGACATGATGGGCTTGCGGAAGCTGAGCCCTGGTGGTCATGAGTACCTCACGAATACGGTGGCGTGCGCCGATCGCAGCCGTGAGCTCGCACCCGGCGAGCTGTTAAGTGACTACTACCTCTCCCGTGGTTACCCGGCAGGCCAATGGTTCGGCGCCGGAGCAGAGCACTTAGGACTCTCCGGCGCAGTCACCCCTGCCCAGATGAACGCCCTCTTCGGCGAAGGCCGGCACCCCAACGCCGACGCCATCGAAGCCGAGATGATCGCCGACGGCGCCACCGCCGAAGAAGCACTGAAAGCCACGCGGCTGGGGCGACGGTTCCCGCAGTACTCCGCACTCGATCATCTGCGCTCCCAGGTGTCGCAGGCGTACAAGGACCACAACCGACTGCACGGGCGTCCGATCGGTGCGCCGATCTCCGCGCAGAAGCGTGCCGAGCTGCGTCGCGGCGTGCAACTGCAGGCCTACCGCAAAGCCCACGACGGCAACGGACCCGCCAGCGACGAGGAGCTGAACAAGTGGCTGGCAGAGCAGAAACGGAACCTCAAGTCAGCGGTGTCCGGGTTCGAGATGGTGTTCGCGCCGGACAAATCGGTGTCGATCGCGTGGGCGATGGCGCAACCGGCGGAGCGGGAACTGATTGCCGGACTGGTCCGCGAGGCCGCTCGTGACACGTTGTCCTGGGTGGAGGGCAACGTCGCGTTCACCCGCCGCGGGAACATGGGCGAGGCCCAGGTCGACGTCAACGGGATCACCGCCGCGTTGTTCGAGCACTGGGACTCCCGCGCCTCCGACCCACACCTGCACATCCACGCCCTGATCTCCTCGAAGGTGCAACGCAGCGACGACGGCGAATGGACCGCCCTCGACGGCCGCACCGTCCTGGCCGCGACCGTCACCGCGTCGGAGTACTTCGACAACCGCCTGCGCGACCTGTTCCGCGAACAGGGCGCCTCCTGGGTGCAGCGGGGCGCCGAGGGCGTGGATATGAAGCGCCCGGTGTGGCAGCTCGAGGGGATCCCGGTCGAGCTAGTCAAGCTGTTCTCCCAGCGCCACCGCCAGTTCGAAGCCGCCCGCGCAAAACGCATCGTCGAGTTCAAGGCCCAGCACGGGAAGGAGCCGACACCGAAGGACATCTTCGCCATCGACCGCGCCGCCCAGTACGACAACCGACCCGGCAAACAGCCTCCGAAGACCCTGCCTGAGCATCTGCGCGCGTGGCGCGCGCACGCTCTCACCCTCGTTCCCGCGAACGTGCTGGACACGCTGAGCCGGAAGGTGTTCCTCGGTGGACGCGCCGAGCCGGACGCATTCGACATCGCCAAACTCGCCGAGGTCACGCGGGAGGTGGTATCGGACAACTACGCGCACTTCTCCTGGTGGAACCTCGCCGCCGAAGCCCACCGCCAGTCCGCGCACCTGCGGATGCCCGTCGACAAGCGCGGACAGCTGATCGTCGACATCGTCGACACCATCCTGGCCCAGCCCGACACCCTCGCCCTCGTCGGCCCGACCGCGGTCAACGAGCCAGCCTCGCTGCGTCGGCGAGACGGCGAGTCGGTGTTCGTGGAGCACAACTCCACCCGCTACACCACCACCGCCACCCTCGCCGCCGAGGGCGACTTGGTCGCCTGGGCACGCCGCGGAGGCGGCCACCGCCTGCGCGCCGACACCGTCGAGAAGGCCCTGGCGGGCCAGCGGTTGAACGCGGGGCAGACGGAGATGGTGCGCCAGTTCGCCCGCTCCGGACGGCGCCTGCAGCTCGCGTTGGCCCCGGCCGGCGCCGGGAAGACCTCGGCGATGAAAGTGCTGGCGACCGCGTGGCGACGCACAGGACACCGCGTCTACGCCTTCGGCCCCTCCGCCCGCGCGGCCCAAGAACTCGGAGCGTCGATCGGCGCGAAGCCGCACACCCTGCACCAGCTGACCACCGCGCTGCGGTTCGGGTTCGCCCACCGCGCGTTCCCGATGGAGGCCGGCGACCTGGTGATCGTCGACGAGGCGGCCATGGCAGGCACCCACACCCTGCACAAAGTCGTCAAGTACGCGCTGAACAACGGCGCGGACGTGCGGCTGATCGGGGACGACGCGCAGCTGGCCGCGGTCGAGTCCGGGGGTGCGATCCGGCTGATCGCCCACGATGTCGGCGCCGTGCGGTTCCAGGAGATCGTGCGATTCCGTGGCGACGACCGGGAGGAGCAGGCCGCGGCGTCGTTGCAGATCCGGGCCTGGAACCCCAAGGGGCTTGAGTACTACTTCGAGTCGGGCCGGGTCAGTGGCGGGTCGCTGGAGACGATGCGTGACGCCGCGCGCTCGCACTGGCAGGCCGATCTCGACGCCGGTGTGCAGTCGCTGCTGATCGTGCCGACCAACGAGGACACCGTCGCGCTGAACATCGACGCCCGCGAACGGCGCCTCGGGCGTGGTGCGGTCGACCGGGGTCGGGAGGTGGAACTACACGACGCCACCACTGCGAGCGTCGGCGACTGGGTCGTCACCCGGCACAACCAACGGCTGCTCTCGCTGTTCGGGGGAAAGGACTTCGTCAAGAACGGCGACGTCTGGACCATCACCGACGTCCACGCCAACGGCAAGATCACCGTGCAACACAAGGTGCACAAGGCCGCGATCACGCTGCCGGCCGGGTACGTCCAGGCCCACGTCGAGCTCGCCTACGCCGCCACCATCAACCGGGTCCAGGGCATGACCAGCACCGGCAACGCCCACTTGCTGGTCCCGCCGACGATGGCCCGCGAGCAGTTCTACCCCGGCATCACCCGCGCCATGCTCGGCAATTTCATCTACGTCGTCACCCACCACCACGTCATCGACCAGCACCGCGAAACCCCCGACCCGGTGTCTCCGGAGTCGGTGCTGACCGGGGTGCTGAACCACTCCGGCGCCGAGGTCTCGGCCACCGAGACCTTGCGGGAGGCGCAGGACGAGGCGGTGTCGATGGGCACGCTGGTGTTGCGCTACAACTACACCGCCACCTACCGCGACGAGGACCGCTACCGCGACGTCCTCACCCGACACGCCCCCTCAACAGTCGATCTCGACAGTGAACCGGCGCTGATCCAGACATTGCGCAACGCCCATGACCTCGGCTGGGAACCCGATCCTCTTGTCGCCGCGGTCATGCGCTGGCGCCAGTCCCTCGACGACGCCGACAACCCGGGCGCGGCGCTGCAAGCCCGGATCCGAAAGCACCTTGAACGCCGTCCGCCACCCTCACCGACCGCTCCGCCCCACCCTGCGGATATCACTCGCTGGCGGGGCATCGTCGACGCAATCGCGCCACACGCCGCCGTCGAAGACCCGGAATGGCACAAGATCTGGCAGCGCGCGGCCGGCGGCCTGGCGGCCGGATTCGACATCGACGCCGCCCTGACCGTCGTCGTCCACCAGCTCGCCGCACGCCCGGCAGTGCCGGATCCAATGCCGGATGACCGCTACGCCGACGCCGCTCTCGCCGCCGAACTGGAACGCCGACGTGAGCGCGGAGAAGCCCACGTGCGCGCCGTTCCCTGGCTGGCCCGCCCCGACTTCGCCCACGTCCGCCACCACCCAGGACATGCCCAGTACCTGCACGAGATGAACCAAGCCATCGCCGAGCGCGTCGAGCACCTGCGCGCTGCGGTGATCCGCGACCAACCCGACTGGGTCTCGGCGCTCGGGCCGCGGCCAGCCAACCCGATATCGGCCGAGGACTGGGACGACCTTGTCGGCCTGGTCGCCGCCTACCGCGAAACCTTCCGCATCAAGGGCGAGTCTGCGCTGGGCGCCAAGCCCGATAGCCACGGCGCGCGGGCACGTGCCTGGCACACCCTGACTGAGCGCTGGGACGCCTTCGGTCACGCGCAAGCGCCCGCCTCGTCCGCGCCCCCGAAGCCAAGCGCGGCGGCTCAGACCGGCGAGCTGGACGATGTGTTCGCCGAGTTCGAGCACGCCGAGGAACGAGTCGTTCTCGAGCCCCTCAACGTGCTCCTTCGCCGCTATGAGCTGCTGGCCCGCGACGGTGATGAAGACCGTTACCTCGACATCTTTGCCCGCTACGTTCCCGGCGCGGTCAACGTCGGCGCCGAGCCCGCCGCGCTGAACGCGCTCGCCAACGCCCAGGATCAGGGCTGGCAGGCCGAACGGCTGGTACGCAAGCTCACCGACGACAGCGGCTTCGCCGGGGCCAGCGATCCGGCCGCTGTCCTGGCCAAACGCATCTCCGCGCACGTCAGCGAGCACCAGCCGCCGGCACGGATCGGGGCACCGACCGACGAGCAGGTCGACCGGTGGCAAAGCATCGTCGCCCAGCATCTGCCGGACGCGATGGTGACCGACGAGCAGTGGGGCATCGTCTGGCGCCACGCCGCCGGCGGAACCGCACTCGGCCTCGACGCCGACACCGCACTCACCGAGGCCCTTACCCGCCTCACCGGCGACATCACCGGCGGCGCCGACGGTGACTACCGGCGTGCCGGTGAAGCACTCGTCGCCGCGTTGACTGACCACCACCGGGCCGGCGAAGGGCTACACGCCGCGCTCCCGTGGCAGGCTCAACCGGACTTCGGGACATCCGGTGAGCACCGCGGTGCGCTGGAGCGGTTGGACGGCCTCAACGGCGAGATCGCCGCCCGCGCCGACCAGCTGCTCGACCAGGCGCACCGTGAACAACCCCGGTGGGCCGCCCAGATCGGTCACCGCCCCCACGACTCCGGCCAAGCTGCGAGCTGGGATCAGGCCGTCCGGCTGGCCGCGGCGTACCGTGAAACCTACGGAATCGCTACCACCGATGCCGCCTCCCCGCTCGGCCTGCGACCCATCGGCAACGGCCCCAAAGCCGCGGCCTGGGACCAGATCACCACCCAATGGAGGCAGCTGATGACCACACCAGACCGGCAAGACGCCGCATCGGATGCGATGCTCACCGTCGAATCCCGCCGCGACACCCTCGACGCTCTGCGCGACGAGTTCACCAGCGGCGTCGCCGCACGCACCCAACAGCTGCAGGACCAAGACGAGAAGGAGCGGCGGGAGGCACGCCGCGACGAGGCCGAGGACGAGTACGACGACCGCCGGGAAACCTCCGGCGACGACCTGCACCGCGGCATGGGTTACTGACCGGCCCGTTGATCCGGGTCGGGCCGCTGCCGACCGTCAAGTACGTACACGACGCTGGCCTTCCCGTCGGGCGCGGAACGGCGCTCGACGTGAAACAGCGTGGTGGCTTCGATCAGTCCGCTGAGTTTCGGGTAGCCGTAGTTGCGGGCGTCGAAGTCCGGGCGCCGTTTGAGGATAATGTTCCCCACGGCACCCAGCGGCGCCCAACCGTCTTCATCGGAGGCCGCGTCGACCGCGCTGCGCAACAGCGTCACCAGGCCGGTGTCCTGCTTCAACTCGGCAGCTGATCGCCGCGGGCTTGCCTTCTCCGTCACGCCTACCGGGCTTACGGTGCTGGCTACGCGGACCAGGTTTTCGGTGTAGACGAACTTGTCGCACGCCGCGACGAACGGGGCCGGTGTCTTGCGTTCCCCGAATCCGTACACCGTCAGCCCGGACTCCCGCAGCCGTGACGCGAGACGGGTGAAGTCACTGTCGCTGGATACCAGGCAGAATCCGTCAAACCGGCCGGTGTAGAGCAGGTCCATCGCATCGATGATCATCGCCGCGTCGGTGGCGTTTTTGCCGGTGGTGTAGGCGAACTGCTGCATCGGCTGGATCGACGCGGTCAGCAGCTGTTCCTTCCAGCCGCGCAAGTTCGTTCCAGTCCAGTCGCCGTAGGCGCGTTTGACGTGGGCTGTGCCGTACTTAGCGACTTCGGCGAGTAGCCCGTCGATGTTGGCGGGCTGGGCGTTGTCCGCATCGATGAGCACGGCCAGCTTCGTTGCATCGGAGTTCACCACGCACCTCGTCTCTTCGCCCGCAACATCGATGATCGTCCCGGTGACGCGTGCGGAGCCTACGCTCCCATGAGCCGCTTGCGCCCGCACGACCGTCGGCTGACACGGCCCTGGTGTCCGGCCCAGCGAGCTGCCGAAGACACCAGTCGCGGCGCCGCCGCTCGGAGCGCTCGGAGCCAATTACGACGCCCGTACCGGCCATTCGACGTGTCCTGCCGGCGCGACCGTTCGCTGTCGTCGATCCGGCCTTGCGGCAGGGTTGACAGTTCAGTCGCGGCAGAGTCAGAACGGAGCTTCCGTTGGGACCTCCGTCCTGAGGATTCACCCCGATGAGATGAGGCGTCGAGATCGCCTACCTGCGTAACGCTGGCTTGAGCTACGCAGCGCCATGCACTGCCAGAAGGAACTTCTAAACGGTAAAGTTACTTGTAACCCCATTCATGCCAACGAACTTCAGTTCGACCCGAGCGATGGGTGTATTTGGTCTCACGCTAAAGTCGCACGTGGTACGGAGCACCATCAGTACCTCGGGCAGTACGCCTTCCTGGCTCACCGTCCGACCTCGGGGAAGAGGTCGGGTGACGGGCTTGACCGGGAAGGAGGACGAAGTTGTCCGAAAGTGAAAAGAAGGTCGGCAGGCGAAGAGGTCTGCGCCGCCTACCGGCGACGCGGCACCGGTCCAGCGAGACGGGGTGGCGCCCGTCCCGCTGGATTCCGGTCATCATCGCCTTGGCCAGGTGGGTGTACGACGTCCTGAAGGATGCCGGTCATCCCCTGATCAAGTGACCAGCCGGGTCGGGGTTCGAAGTTGATCGCTGCGCGCCCCGGCCCGGGCTTTAACGTTTTACTGCTTTAGCAGCAAAGCGCTAAAGTGATAGTAGCAGCAGTACCTCATTCGCTTGTCAACCAGAGTCATCATTGACTCGTCAGTCGAGTGCTTATCGCTTAGCAACTGGAGTCAGCATTCGCTCTTCACCCGCGCGCTGACCTGCTAGAACATCACCGCCGGCTCAGGGGCTGGAGTGAGTCTCGTCGGCCGCTGCAGACGCGGCAGCGCTGTAGTGGCACGCGAAGCGGCTATGCAACGGCTACTCCGTCCCTGCGGGTCGGCGGGCGTGGGTACGTCAAGGGACAGCGGCCGATCGCGTAGCCGTCGACGTACCTGTCCGTTGCCCCGATCGGCAGCAGCCGAATGCCGCGGCAGGAACGTGTACTTGTCGTCGGCCCCAGATTTGGGGGTGAGGCAGATGGGCAGCCGGAACCGCTCGTTCTCGCGGTTGGCGCGCACTCGGAGCTCCTTGGGCCAGGGCTTGATCATGGCGTCGGGTCCTCATCCAGCTCCACGGCCTCCGCATCCTGTGGCGGTGTAGCGCGCATGCCGGAGGTGAAGGCATGTTGGGCCTCCAGGGTGAAACGGTCGGTCAGTGGCGTCGCACCCACTGGCTTGTGGACCTCGGTGAGACATTGCTGGTGGGTCCACTCGGTGATCATGCGTTCGGCGAATCCGGCTCGCCACCGGTCGTGCCAGTACTGGGCGTCGCTGGCCTTGGCGTTCTTACCTACGTGCGCGGCCCGCCACGTGTAGGTCAGCGTCGCCAGTTCGGCCACCAACCCGGGGTGCTGTGGCCAGCAATCGGGGATCGCGACCGCGCGGGTTCCGCCTTTGCCGACGTAGGCGGCGTTGTAGTACTGCACGAAATTGGTGACCGTGAACACCGGGGTCTGCTCTCGGTGCTGCTTGTCCTCCGCGGCCGGCGGTGCCGGGAACGGCAACCACGGCGCCAGCCGCGGTTTGTCTTCGGCGTCGCTCTCCAGCTCCGCGATCTTCCCGTTGAGCTGCTCGATCTCCGACTGCTGGGCCTGCACCCTGTCCCATAGTTCCTCGGTCATCGCATCGAGCTCGGCGCGCGACCGGGCGGGCTGCTGTTGTTCCGGCCGCGTTGCGTCGTTCGGTCGCTCGGATTCCGGGGTGGTGATGTCGTCGTCCTCGGTCATCGGAGCGGCTCCTGAATGTGCGGACCGTGGACCGTCGTCGGCGGGAGCGGCCGGAGGTAACCGTCTGCGCCGACTGGAGCGTCGCCGCGGCGGATCGTCGCGACATCGGCCTGCAGCTGGGGCCAGTCCGGGCGTTGTCCGACGTCGACGGTGCGGCCGAGGATCGGGCGGAGGTTGCCGTGCAGGATCAGGACCCGGTCGCGATCGAGTGTGCGGATGTCCCCGGCGCGCAGCGTCGGAACGGTTTCCTCGCCGCTGGCGCCGCGTCCGGGGCTGAAGATCCCGTCGCTGTGGTGCTGGTGGGTTCGGCGGCGGTGGTGCCCGGACAATGTGGACAGCCACTCGAGGGTTTTGTCGTCCTTCAGCCCGGGGAACGCGGTGAGGGTGAGGGTGTTGTCGATCAGCTGCAGCCGCCCGGGTTCGCCGTAGAGCTCGTCCAGCTGGGAGCGCGACTGCGCGGACCAGTGGATCAGGACGCCGCGGCCGGCGGAGTCGGCGATGATCGCCGGCAGCCGCGGTACCGGTGTCCCGGCGAACAGCTCGTCCAGGATCGCCGTCGTCGGCGGTTCCAGACGGCGTCGTTCGTACCGCAGCGCGGTGTCCTGCGCCGTGGTGAGGATCTGCTCCACCAGGGCGGTCAGTACTGCGCGGGCCTGGGGCGCCTGGTGCTCGCCGGCGACGATGAACAGGCTGCCGCGGCGGCGCAGGAACTCGTCGATGTCGAGTTCCTGCCCCGGCGCGGGGGTGGCGAAGTAGCGGATGGCCGGGTTCATGAACGGCTCGATCGCCCGCCGCACGGACATCCAGACCGCATCGGCGGTCTCGGCGACCATTCCGATCTCCGAGCGCAGGTTGAACGCCAGCTCGGGGAACCGGTGCCGCAGCAGTTCCACCGGCTCCTGATCCGGTGGCTTGGTGACCGACCAGACGACAAGGTCGGTCACCGTCCGATGGTGCAGTGCCGCGGCCAGCAGGTATGCCTGCAGCACGATGGTGGCGCGGCCTCGGAACACCGCGTCGTTGCCGCCGACGTCTTCCAGCCCGAGTGAGGACGCTTCGATCAGCGTCTCAGCGCGCCGCAGCGCGACCGCGGGATCGGCGCAGCCGGTGACCGGGGACCAGCGGGTGTGCGCCGGCCAGGACAACGTTCCGGTGGCATCGATCACCAGCACCGGCCCGGCATCGGAGCGGCGGGTGCGGGCCAGCAGGCACCACTCGGCAAGGTCGTTCTTCGTCGTCGACGCGATCAGCGCGCCCGGCGCGGCGAGGACCTTGTGCACCAGATCCGTGCGCGACTTGCCGGAACGAGTCGGCGCGATCGTCCCGGTCGGGGTCTCCAGCGAGGTCACCAGCCGCTGGCGCTGGGGGCCCCGGTGCAGCGAGACCGCGATCTGTTCGACCGGCGCGGTCCGGCGTTGCTCGTCGGTGAGGTCACCGCGAGTCCACACCGCGGTCTTGCGCGCGGCCGCGACCGACAGAGTCCTGGCCATCTCGCGGCGGGTGGCGTGTCCCGGGTCGGTGGGCCCCTCCCGTCGCCAGACCGGGATCGCCACGCCGACCGTGAGACCGGCGGTGAGCATTGTGATCGTGGTGAACCAGACGTAGAACGCCAGCTGGTGATCGCTGATGGCGCTCGACCACGGGCCCGGCAGATGTGGTCCTGGGTCGGCGATGTGGAAGGCGACAGTGAGAGCGAATCCTGCCCACGTGGCGATCGGCGGCCACGTCCAAGTGCCGGCGGAGAATCCGGTGACGAGGACGGCGGTGGTGACGACGATCGCGCCGAGGAGGCAGACGATCGCCAGGGCGGCCATCGCCAGGCCCATCAAGGCGACGTCGCGGTCGAGGTTGAGGGTGTCGGTGCGTGTGCGCGGCATCGGCCGCTCCTCCCGGACAGCGGGAGAGCAGCACCACGGCGACGGTCATCGGAGTGGGCTCCCTCCCGGCGGCGGGGAGGGCGGACTGGGGTCGGCGATTCGGCGGATCGCGACGATCTTCGAGGCCCAGGCTGAGAGGGGTTCGAGGATGACGCCGGTGTCGGTGTCGTAGGCGTCGATGATCAACCCCTGCCCGGCGTACATCCCGACGTGCCGAGGCACCTGGGCGGTGCCGAGCGAGCCGGGGATGAACAACAGATCGCCGGGCTCGATTTGCTGGATCGACGCGACGGCGTGTCCGGCATGAACCTGGCTGACGGTGCCGGCCGGGATCCCGATTCCGGCGGCCGCCCAGGAGGCGAGCATCAGCCCGGAGCAGTCGTAGGCGTCCGGGCCTTTCGCGCCCCACACGTAGGGTTTGCCGAGCTGGCCCAGGGCGAAGCCGACCGCGGCGCGCTGGCGGACATCGGTCGGCAACGTGAACCCCGGTGGCAGCTTCGTCGGGTCGACCTGGCCGGGGTCGCGGGGGACATCGGATCCGCCCTGGTCCGGGCACAGCGTCTTCGCTTGCACCGCTTCCGTGTCGCCGCCGGGCGGTGCGGGTGGGGTGGGGTTGTCGGGGCCGGTCCAGAACCGGTCCACGATCGCTGCGGCGGCCGGTTCGCGTGGGGCGTAGCGGTCCGGGAAGCCGCTGCGCTGGACCGCCTGCTCCGCCTGCCCCGGGGCCATGGTGTCCCAACCCGGCAGGGCGATCAGGGCGTCGAGGAACTTGCCGGTGGCGTAGACGGGGTCGAGGATCTGCTCGCGGGTGCCCCAGCCTTGGCTCGGCCGCTGCTGGAAAACCCCGAGCGAGTCGCGATCGCCGTAGTCGAGATTCCGCAACCCGGACTCCACCATCCCGGTAGTGACCGCGAGGACCGCGGCCCGCCGCGGCAACCGGCGCAGCTGGACGACATCGACGATGGTGCGGGCGATGTCCATCTCTTCCGCGCCCAGTTGCTGCCGGCCCACCACGACCGACCCGCCGCCTGCGCCGCCCTGCTCGCACCCGCTCAATTGCACGACCGTTGCGGTAGCGGCCGGGCCGAACAGCACGGTCAATGCGAGGATCGACAGGAGAACGACACCGACGAGCGTGCCCGCCACGACAGCGAGCATGCTGTTGGGCCTCATGATGACGTCGCCATCATGTCGTTTCCGGGTAACGGATTCGGCTTCCGCATGAGCTGAGCGTTGGTGTCGAAGATCTGCCGCTCGATCCGGCTGAGCACGGTCTGAACCTTGAGCCCGGTCCGGTTCTCGATCTTCCACAGTGCCCGCCCCTGACGGTCATTGGCCCACCCGGTCGTGGCTTCCTGCTCCTTGTCCGAGAGAGCGAGAACGTCGGCCAGTTCGCTCGCCACTCGGGTTGACTGTCCAAGCAGGACCCGTATGGAGCACAGGGCAAGTAGGTCCCGGGCGATGGCGACTTCCTGGGAGCCGGTGGCACCAACGGAGAGAAGGTCACCGGGCTTGTGGCTGACCAGGACCTGGATCTTGCGTTCCGCGCGGGACAGCCGCAGTTCGCTGTCCACCGCCTGCACCGCGCGCAGCCCAAGCCGGAGCTGCCGCCAGATCTCGTCCCGGACGACGATCCGCAGTTCCCCGTCCTCCTGCAGATCCGTGGCCAGCGACGACCACGAGCCCAGACAGGTCAGCGCGACGGCGACGGCCTGGTCGCCGCGGGTACGTAACCGCGAGAGGTCCAGGCTCTGGATCGGGGCGTCCCAGTCGACGGTGAAGTTCGTGGCTGCGTCGAACAGTCCAGCCAGCGGGCCGCTGATCAAGTTGGCCAACGCGTCGGTGATCGAGCGCAGGTGGTCGAGGAACTGGCGGCGGCCGGCGAAGCGCAGGCGCTGCCACAGCTGCTCATCAGGCTCGGCCAGCATCCGGTGGACATCGGGAATCGTGATCGGCTTCAGGCGGGTGTAGCCGTCGCTGACGCCGAGCAGCTGCCGCAGCACCGCCGAGAGCGCGGCCTCGTCGGTGACGGTGGGCCGGTAGCCCTGGGCTTCGGCGAGCGCGACCAGCAGCTGCACCCACCGGCCCAGCACGCCGTCGAGCTCGTCGCGTTGCCGCTCGGTCGACCAGGTGTCCCAGCGCGCGGCCAGCGGGCCGAGGTCGAGGGCGTTGAGACGGGCGCTGCTGCCGCGACCGAGCATGATCGGCCTGACCCCGAGCGCGTGCAGCAGCGGGGTGTACTCGCCCTTGACGTCGCCGGAGATCAGGGTGCGGACGCCGGTGAGCATCATCCGCAGTAGGAACGCCACCACCGTCGAGGACTTGCCCCGGCCGGGCTCCCCGAAAAGGACCATGTTGGGGTTGGTGCAGATGGAGCGGAGGACGAACTCGACCGGGTGCAGGTAGAACGCGCCGCCGGAGTGGACGTCGTAGCCCATCCGCGCTCCGACCGCCGGCAGCGGGCTCGCCGCCAGCAACGGAAACAATCCGCCGATCTCGTGGGTTCCGGCCTGATACACCTGCAGCGGCGCCGCCACCGGCGACCACCCGTACCCGGGCCGGGCGAATCCCCGGCGCGGCGCGGTCCGCTGGTTTACGCGAGCCCTGCGGCCGTCCGGACGCTGACGTCCGAGCGGGCGTGTGCTGACCGCCGGTCCGAACGTGGCAAGCAGTTCCGCGACGGTCCGTTCGCTCTCGCGGCGGCTCACGACGCACCGCCCCGCAGCCGCGGCAGCCCTACCCCGACCGGCAGGACAGCGGCGACGAACCCGGCGTCCTGGGCCAGTTCCATCCGCAACAGCTGGAAGCGGCCGGCGATGTCGTTCTCCAACTTGGCCGCGTGGTCCTCGACGTTCCAGGTCTCGGGGATCGTGACTGCGGTGGCGACGGCGAAGCGGACGATTCCGTGCCCGGCCGCGACCGCATGCTCCTGCGCCCGGGCCCCGCCAGCCTCGCGGGCTTCGGCGGCACCGGAGTTGAAGCCCTTCGACGACTTCCAGTCCCGCACCACCCCGGTACGGAACCGCAAGCGACGTACCGCCTTGCGAGACCGGTGTTGCGACAAGGTTTCGTAGTGGATGGCCAGGCTGCGGCGCTCGCCGGCGGTCTTGACCGCCAGCAGCCCACCCAGCGATCCGAACACCGTCCCGGCCTCCGGCATCAGCACCGAGTAGGAGACGGTGGCGAAGCCGTCGTGCTGGTACGCCCGCGCCGACGGCGCCGGAGCGTGCACGGGACCCGCCGTCGCCCAGCGCACGCCGGCGTCGCCGCCGGCTTGGTGGCGGCGCGCGGCGAGACCGGCGGCGGTGGCCGGGTTGAACCCGGTGCGGATCGCCACGGCCAGTTCCGGACCCGAGAGCCACTTCACGCCAGTGGCACCGAGGCTCTTGAGCTTGTCCTCGAGCCCGTCGAGCACGCGGTAGAGCACTGCGGCCCGGCCGGCGACCCCACCACCGGCCGCGGCGGCCGGACGGCGCAGGGCGTCTTCGGTACCGGAGAGGGTGACAAATACTTCGTGCCGGACCGACACCGCTCCGACCAGCCGATCCAGCTCCGCGGTCGCCTGCTGAGCGAGGGCCGGGGCATCAGGAACGTCGTGTTCGGCTCGCCAGGCCTGGTAGTCGGCGCCGTCGTCGGGGACGGTGCGCACCAGCAGGCTCATCCGGTCGATGACCTCGCGATGCCCGATCGACAGCAGCAGGTTCCCGAGCCGGTTGGCCAGCCGCTCGCACTGGGCGTCCGACAGCATCCCGACCCCGGCGTGGGTCAGCCGGGCGGTGGCGCCCCACCGTCCGTCGCCGGTGTCGTGGATCAGGCACACCCGGCCCCGATCCCGCAGCGGTGGCCCGTCGGGGAACCGCAGCCGGGCCAGCACCCCGGGCAGATCCGGCTCATCCAGGTCGTGGGCTTGACCGGTGACGGCGCGGGACTGCCACCGCGACCAGCCCAGTGCGATCCCGGCGCGGTAGAGCAGCAGATGCCCCAGCCACCGCAGCGCCGGGCGGCCGCGGACCGGCACCACGACCAGTGTCGCCGCCGTGCCGCAGAGACCGCCCAAGGCGAGAGCCTGCCCGAAACGCCCGGCTGCCAGCGCAAGAATCACCGGCACGGCCAGCCCGACACACACGAACGCCTGGACCGGGGTGAGCCCGATGATCCAGCCCGCGCGCTCCTTGCGCGACAGTCCTTTGTAGATCCGGGTCGCGGCGCTCACAACAGCACCGCGGCTTCCTCGGCTTCACCGGCCGCTGCTCCGCCGCCATCGTCGGGTCGTGGGCCCTTGTCGGGCTTCGGGTCCGGTGGTGTTGGTGGACTGGTGTCGCCAGGTGGGTCTGGAGGTGGTGACTGGCCGTCATCGCCTTCGTCGTCGACGGACCCGGTCAGGCTCGCTTCGCCAGGGTCGCTGGCCTCGGGGGTGGGCGGCTCTGTCGGATCGGTTCCTGCGTCTCCGTCACCGCCGCGGGAGTCGCCGGTTGTGGACTCGCCGGCGCCGGGCGCCGTGCCGGGCGCACTTGCGTCGTCGGGCGCGTGCTCGTTGCCGGTCGTGTCGAGCGGCCCGGCGGTCGTGTCGTCCTCGGCGGCGGCCTGGTCGAAGCGGTCGACGTTGGCCTGCTCCGGGCTATCGCCACCGTCTCCGCTTCCGCCGTTTCCGTTGTCGGCGAGCTCGTTGCGGGCCTTGTTCGAGAACGCTCCGGCGATGCGCCCGGCGATGCTGTTGGCACCGTAGGAGTCCAGGCTGGCGTCCGAGAGCTTGTCCCGGAACACCCTCTGCGGATCGGAGTCCGGATCGACGAACGCGAACAGCTTGAACAGCACCAACGGCACACACAACGCGACGAATAGGACCCCGATGCCGGCCAGCAGCCCGGACAGGCCCTGCGCGCCGCCGACGATCGCGACGGCCAGCACCAGCACGAACGCCAGGGCGGGCTTCATCACGATGGCGACCAGGCCCCAGCGGACGACTTTCCAGTACCACCGCGCGGTCACCTCCGCCACCAGCCCGGCCGCGGCGATCGGGATCGTCGCGACCACGACGTAGATCGCAGCCTCGCGGAATACCGCCTCGACCGCGAAGCCCAGCCCGGCGGGAATCACCCCGAAGGCCCCGGCCAAGCCGAGCACGACGTTCTTGACCTCGTCCGACAAGGCGTCGGTGAAGCCGGTCATGTTCAACGCGTCGCGGAAGTTCCCCACCCGCAGCCCGGTGGACAAGATCGCTTCGGTCAGGCCGTCGGCAGCGGCGAGCAATGCCGCGACCACGCCGACGGTCACAGCAAGTGCGATCCCGTACTGGACCGGCCCGGTGATCAGTCGGACGAAGCCGCGTCCGCCATGCAGGACGGTGGTGATGATCTGCCAGAAGAACATGCCCAGCGCGATGGCGCCGGAGATCCACAGCGTCATCGGCCACAGGATCGAGACCGGTCCGTCCGTGGTGGACACGGTGAGGATGGAGAACTGGTCGACGAGCTCGAACGCGGTCCGCAGGATGAACAGGGCCGCGGCCCAGGTGGCCGCCATGAACGGCTCGAGGATTCCCGCCGCGGTCGCGCCGATCGCCTTGCCGGCGATGCTGCCCAGCTTGCCGAGCAGGTCCAGGGGGTTCACCGGGCACCGTCCCGGTTCAGGGACCGGTAGCCGGCGCGGACCGATTCGATGCTGCCCGGCCACGCGCAAGCGGCGTAGGCGGCGCGGGCCCCGGACGCGATGCGCCAGGCGGTACCGGTCCAGCGCAGGGCCTGGCAATCGCCGATGCCCATGCTCGTGGCTTGGCCCTGGTAGTCGAAGCTCAGCTGCCCGAGCGTGCACACCACCGCGAACCGGTCGCCGTCGGCGGTCCCTTTGATCAGCCCCTGGGTGACCTCGTAGGTCACCGTCAGGCCGGGCTTGAGCTCGCCGGGGCGGATGCCGGCGTTCTCCCGGAACGAGGTCAGCAACGCGAGCGGGCCGCTACCTTGCGGAGAGGGAGCGTGCGGGAGCGCGGATTCGGTGTAAGCCCGCAGGTACGTGGCCGGGTCACCGCCGCGCAGCGCAGTCTCGTTGAAGTCGGTCAGCCAGCCCAGCGCGCCTTCCCCGGTTGCCGGGAACCCGTCGGAGATCACGCGGTCCGCGATCGGGGCCGGTCGCGGCACGGTGATCGGCGGCCCGGCGGTGGCGGTGGTGAGTTCGTGCGGTAGTGCCGCCTCGGGCGGCAGGGTCAGCATGGGGCGGGTGGCCAGCGCGGTCGCCTCGTCGACCGGCGCCGTGGGTGTCGGCGAGGGCGCGACGCCGGGCGGAGTCGCTGCCGGCGACGGCGAAGGCGGTGCTGTTGTGTGCCGGGCAAGGAGCACGACCGCGATCACGACGACGAGCAGGACCGCGATGGTGATCAGTCGGCGCGCTTTCGTTCGCGGGCGCGACGGTTCAGGAGAGGTGAACATGGCTCAGCCGCCCGCGAAGCTGTTGATGAGCGACCATCCGATGCCGTAGAGGATCGCGCCGGCAATGGCGCAGAGCATCATGACGACGCCGACTTTCCCGGCGCGGTGGTGATCGACCCAGCGGCCGCCGACCCAGACGATCAACCCGACGAAGAAGCCCAGGACGAGCGCGACTCCCGCGCCCCACTTGACGTTGTTGAGTAGCCCCAGGATCTTGTCGCCCCCGACCTCAGGCTGCACTGGTGTCGGATTCGGGATCTGGGCCAGCCAGTCGATGGCAATGTGCGCGAGCATGGCGCCCTCCGCATCGCACCGCCCGACGTCACGTCAGGCGGGTCAGGTGGGAGGGCGTTGAAGTTCGTGTCAGCTGAGCGGCGGGACAGGCTCAGTCGGTGTCGCCGTCGAAGACTCGACGGCCAGGCCGGTGGTCGATCCGCGGCCACCGTAGGGACAGGCGGTGTGTTCGCTGTGGCAGGACATGCCAGGAACGGAGCAGCTGTTCGGCGGGCGCTCGAAGCGACGACGGTGTCACGTCGGCGGTGACCCCGTGCTCCGCCACGTAACGCTCGCGCGGAAAGAACATCGTGTCGGGTAACAGGATGCTGGTGCGGCGGCCTGCGGTACCGGCCACCCCCTTCGGCCACCGGCGCGCGCCCACGACAAGCAGTTGCGTGGGCGGAGTCACCGCGGCCGCCCGCACCCACGGATCCAAGCGGGCCAAGACCTGTTCCGCGTGCGCGAGTCCCGGCACCGTAGGTCGTACCACCAGCGCGGGAATCGGTGACGGGCTGCCGACCCGCAGCCACTGTCCCGGCCCGAGCGCCGGGTCGGTCGCCAGCCGCCACGGGTCGTGGCCGATATCGACTACGGTCACGTCGACCCCGCGACCGCCAGGGTGCCAGTACGGCGGCGACGGGAACAGCACCGGCTCGACGCCGGTTTCCGACACGTCGAGGCGTGCCAGGACTGCGCGGGCGCGCCGGGAGAACCGGATACCTGCCGCTGGGCCGGGCCCGTCCCGCCGCGGCCCATCGGCCCGCGCAGCACGTCCGAGTCCGGATCGGACGGGATCGCCGGCGTCGATGAGCAGGACCGACCGGCCCGCCAGCTGGAGCGCATCGGCGATCGCGACGGCGGTGCTCGTGGCCCCGGCTCCGGGAGAAGCGGCCAGGACCGGCAAGACCCGGCCGAACGGCGACCAGTCGACCAGCTCGACCGCCTGCTCAGCGGACGTGGCCGGCTGCCCCTCGGTGTCCGTCGAGTCCACACGGGAGTCAACGTCCACGGTGAAGTTGTCGGATGCGGTCATGACGGGCCTCCCCTCAGCGGTGTTGGTGCGCCGGTGAAGGGTGCGGCGGTCACAGCGGGACCGTGCTCCAACCCCCTGATTGGGGTGGCGTGGGTTGCTTTCTCTCGACGTTCCGAAGATACTCGCAACAAGCGTGGTGCTTACTTCGATAGTAGACGCAAGCGGCGATGTGTCAAATGCCTGCTGACGGTGTACAGGACTGCACGCTTACCGATGTCGAGACGCGATGGGGGCGGACCGTGGCACGAGCATCCGACAACGGATCGAGGCCCGACGGTGACGACGCCCCCATCGCGGCGCCCTCGGCTGGCCTGCGCTCGCCGATCCCGCGCCGCCGTGCAGTCGACCAGGAGAAACTCACCGTCGCGCTGCTGAACCTGGACAGTTTCGCCGAGCGGTTGACCTACCTGTTCGACCACGCCTCGACCTACTACCTCCTGCGTGGGGACCCGGTCGTCGATCCCGACGCGATCGACCGGCTCACCGCTGAAGGCGATCCGACCTTCCTGACCTTCACCGCCAGGCCCCCGATGATCGCCCAGTGGGTACGGGACCGGACCGGGTTGCCGCTGGCCGAGCAGGCACTACGCAACTTCAAGGCCGGTATCCGGCAGAACAGCCGCCCCGCGATCACCCGGGCGTTGGCCGAGTTCTGGCGCATCCACCCGAACTTGCTCGACCCCAGCGTCCCGGCCACCGACTTCGCCCCGCCCCACGACGAAATTGCACGCAAGACCCATGAACTGGTGACCGAACTCGGCCTGGTCGGATTCAACGCACGCGACATCGCCAGCTCGATCGGCGATGCCCCCGAGGCCGACCGCAAACAGCTGCTGCAGGTGGTGGAAGAAATCGCGCGAGCCCGCCGCGCCGCCCGCGACAATCCTGCCTCCTGACGTCGCAGATTTACCGGCTCGGCAATCCCGCTTCCCGGAGTTTGCGGTGTGTCGCGCTGATTCTTGCGGCCATCCGCTGCACTCGGCGGTGGGTCAGTGCGTCGCCGACCTCGGCCAGCCAGCGCGTCCTGGCCGCGTCGTCGACATGCAAGCGTTCGGTCTCCGGCCACCATGCCGGGGACTCGGCGTCGTCGCCGTCCTCACCGGACAGATGCTCCGCGGACGGATGTGACAAATGCGCGACAACCGCGGCGATCGCGATCTCGATGTCGACGGCTGTCGCCGTCCCTGGCGGGACATAGACGTAGAGGGCAAGCGTGTGCAGTTCGTCGCGTATCGCGCGACGGATTCGATCGTCGATGAGCTGCTCGACAATCAGCAGCGCGTCTTCGATCTCGACCAGCTTCTGGGTCAGGCTCAGCGGGGGCGGGCGGCGGTGGGCGAGCAGCATCCGCAGCCGCTTCCACAGGCGCTCGATCGCGGCGTCCCGGCGCTGGGTGCGGCGCCGGTCGAGCCAGTCGAACAGCCGCCGGGTCGCCGCGGCGAACAGCGACCCGGCGACGAACAGCACCAAGCCGGCGCCGTCGGTGAACACTCCGAAATGAGCCCCGCGGGGCGGATGGTGCGGGTCGACCAGCAGTCGCAGCACGACACCGAGCCGCCAGGACAACCCGACCAGCGCCGCCGTGACCCCCAGCTGGGCCAGGGCGACGCCGCCGCGCACCCCGGCGACCTCGCCGCGGGCCACCACGGTCAGGCCCAGCAGGAGCAGCGCCAGCCAGCCGACCAGGTAGCCCAGGTAGATGGCGGAGTAGAGCTGCGAGGGCCAGGTCGGGTTCCGGGGCGAGGCGAAGAAGGACGTGTGCGCCCCGGCCAGCGTGTACAGGGTGACCATCGCCGCGGCGCAGACCACGAAGATCGTGACCACCGCCGGCATGGGCAGACGCAGCTGTCCCAGGGTGTGCAGGAACCCGGCGGTGAACACCATCGCCAGCATCGCCAGCACGTTCTGCGCCACGACCGCGGCGTTGTGCAAGCCCGTCAGCCGGTCGATCCAGTCCAAGGTCACCGGCGCCCCGGCGGCCAGCGACAACGCCATACAGGCGATGCCGGCGGTCAGGAAGTGCCGGCTGAGCGCGTAGCCGCTACCCCGGTTGACCACCGCTTTGCGGGCCGCCTCGACCACGCCCGCGGTTGCGGCGCCGAGCCAGAGGAGCGAGACCGCGTCAGGCATCTGCGCACAGGTGCCGACGTGACCCGAACGCCGCCCGCAGAGCCGTCCGGCCCGGCAGCCGATCGCGATGGCGTGCTGCCCCGGCCTTCACGTGTTCCCGCAGCAGGCACGCGAACTGCTCGGCTTCGACCTCCCACCGGTCGTCGGGGCGTGTGCGGCGGCCGCATGCGTAGTTACCGGGATGGCCGAGGATCCAGTGACCGATCTCGTGGAAGGCGATGTGCGCGGCGTGCGCCGGTACTGCTTTCGCGACGACCGTCAGCCAGCACTCTTCACGCGAGCGCGCCAGCAGACCGCTGGCTCCGCCTCGCTTCAGCGGCATTCGGCCCAGGATCACGGACATGCCCTGTTGCTGTCCCAGCGCGTCCAGGAACGCCCTCAATTCGAACGGATGACGGATCGGCAGGGCGCTGATGATGGTTTTGCAGCGCCGGATGAACTCGTGATCCCTGTGCTCGGTCGTGCTCACTTTCACCCCTGTGTGCTTTGACGTTTCCAGCCGGCCCCCGCCGGCACCCCTTGCTCGCCCGCCACCGTCGATGATCTTCATCGCGGCTGTTCAGGGCGTTGGAGCCATAGTGACGGACACGCTCCGCAACCAACGCCGCTTCGTGCCACATTCGGGCCACATGTCGACGCTGCGGGGTCCACATTCTTTTCCACATGTCCCACAGGACCCCCTTGACCTGCGTCATTCACGGCCAGTAGCCAGGTGGGTATGGTTCTGGAAGCGGGGGGCGCTGCGGCGCAGGTGTCGGGGACCGATCCGGCGGATGTGGCGTGGTCGTTCAGTCACCTCGATCCGGCCGTCGCCGAGACCGCCTACGACACGCTGGGGGCGATCCGGCGCGGGTGTCCGGTGGCGCGCAGCGGGGAGTTGGACGGGTTCGTGCTGGTCGCCGGGTATGCCGAGATCCGGGAGGTCGCAAGTGCCTCGGATCGGTTCAGTGCCTGCGTCGACGGGCTGGGCGCGGCGGCGGTGGTCACGGAGATGCGGGAGGCCGTGGCGCCGATGTTCGAGACCGACGAGGACCATCACCACCAGTGGCGTCGCCTGTTGCAGTCGTTCTTCACTCCGGCCGCCGCGGCCGCGCAAGCGCAGTACGTGCGGGCAGTGTGCCGGGAGGTACTGCAGGAGCTGATCCCGCACGGCGCTGCTGATCTTGTCGGCGCCTACGCCCGCCAGGTGCCGCCGCTGGTGATCGGGCGGGTGCTCGGGCTGGCCGAGCTCGAACGCGCGTGGCTGTCCGAGCACGTCCGCGCCCTCTACGGCGCCGAGACGCTCAGCGAGGCCCAGCAGGCAGGCCGGATTTATGCGGACTTCCTTCGCGGGCAGATCCACCAGCGACGCACCCACCCGACCGGCGACCTGCTCTCGGTCATGGTGAACGCGCAGGTGGACGGCCGGACCGCTGACGATGACGAGCTTGTCAAGATGACCATGCTGATGGTCGCGGCCGGACACTTGACCACCGCCGACGCCTGCGCCACCGCGATCCTGCGTCTGCTCAACGAGCCGGCCCTGCGGCAGCAGGTGTCCGCCGATTCGAGCGCTCTGGAGGCGTTCGTGGAGGAGCTGGTCCGCTACGACCCGGCCGTCGCCGCCACCGGACGGACTGTGATGACCGATACCCGGCTCGGTGGCGTGCCGCTCTTCTGCGGGGATCGGCTGCTGCTGGTGTGGGGAAGCGCGAACCGCGACGAACGGGTCTTCGACGACGGCGACGTCTTCGACATCGACCGCGACCGCGGCGCGCCGCAGCACCTGGGGTGGGGCGCCGGTGAGCACCGCTGCCTCGGCCGGCACCTCGCCCGCGTCGAGCTGCACGTCATGCTCATCGAACTGCTGCGCGCCCTGCCGGGTTTGCGGCTTCAGCCCGGCGCCGCGATCCGGCGGACCTTCGGGATCATCCGCGGCGTCGCGGGCCTGCCGGTGCGGTGGGAGCGCCGGTAGGCGCTGACCGGGCCCGGTACCACTCGGCGAGCTCCCGACGTCCCGCCACGCCCAGCAGGCCATAGATCGTGGTGAGCTCGGTCTCGACCGTGCGTACGGAGAACCGCACGATCGTCGCGATCTGCGGATTCTTCGACCCCCTGGCGACCAGCCGGGTGATCGTCCACTGCCGCTCGGTCAATGTCGGCTCCGGTGGGGAGTCGACCTCGTCGAACGCGAGTGCCACGATCTGCTCGTCGTCCAGCAGGCTGCCCTCGAGGTAGGCCGCCGTCGACTCCACCGGGCCGAGCACCAAAGCGATCTCGGCCTTCGCCCGACCGCGGTGGGACTTGAAGCTGGCCAGGCCGTTGTAGTGGACGCCGTGGCGGGCCTGCAGGCTGTCCGAACCGCCGATCCGCCGCGCTGCGCCGACGTAGTCCCCGTCCTTGGCCAACTCCCAGGCTTTCCTCTCGACCCACCAGCCGGGCCCCCACAGATCGCCGAGGGCGATCTGCCGCCGCAACGGCTCGGGATTATCGGTCACGGGCTCGGAACACGCGGGCAGGCCGCGCGTCCACTCCGCCCAGGTCACGGCCCATTCGGCGCCGCGGCGGCGGGCTTCGGATAGGCAGCGTTGCGACATTCGGTCCGCCTCGTCGGCTGGCCCGAGCAAGCCGGCTGTGATGGCGTGGATCAGGTCCGCCATGTAGGCCGCTCCATCGGCACCCGCAGCGCGGAAGCCGGCGCTGGCGGCTGCCAGCTTCGCGAAACCGCTGCGCTGCCCGAGGGCCAGTGCTTCGTAGGCGCCCTCGACGAACTGGACCGCCGGGGCGTCGTCCTTGCCCGCCTCGCGCGCCAGGCGCACGCATTCGTCCAGGAGTGTCTTCCCGCGAGCTTGTTCGCCGAGGGCGATCCACACCCAGCCGGCCATCGCCAGCGCCGAGATCCGCACATCTGAGGCCACCACGGGGCCTTCGCTCAGCAGCTCCTCGACCTGGCGGCAGACCTGGATCTCGGTGGCGAAGAAGAACGGCGCCCGCGTCAGCAGGACATCCACCATGATCGCCAAGGCCCGCTCGATCAGGCCGTTGTCGGAGCACCATGCCACAGCTGCGGCGATGTTCCGGGATTCGGCGTTGACCAGGTCCAGCCACCGGACCTCCTCCGGCCCGAACCACCGCTCGGCCGCCTGCCGGACCAGCCCGGCAATCCAGCGACACAGTCGTTCGCTGATCTCGTCCAGTTCGCCGAAGATGCGCAACCTGCGCCGGCCGTACTCACGCAGGAACGTGTGCTGGCGGTAGCGCCCATCTGCGGAGGCACCTTCGATAATCGAGTGCCGCACCAGATGATCCAAGGTCTCCAGGATCTCGCCCTGGTCGATCAACTCATCGGCGCAGACCTGTTCGGAAGCGTCGAGAGTGAACCCACCGGTGAAAACGGTCAGCCGCGCCCAGACCCGTTGCTGCTGCGGCGAACACAGGTCCCAGGACTCGGTGATCGCAATGTCGAGCGCGAGGTGATGCGAGGGCACCCCGCGCGCGCCGGGACCGTACTTCAGCGACGCGCCGCCTTGCAGGCGATCGAGGACTACTGCCGGCGCTCGCCCCCGGCCGAACTGGGCCGCGATGAGTTCCAAAATCAGCGGAATACCTGACGACCAGCGGACCAGGTCGACGATGGCCTGCCAGTCGTCCTGTTCGGTCAGTGGCCGTCCGGCTGCGGCGGCGCGGTTGGCGAGCAGCTGTACCGCGTCACTGTGCTCGGCCGCCGCGCGATCGGCGCCCTCGGCGGGGGTCGCCAAGGGCCCCAGATGCACCCGGTGCTCTCCCTGGACATCCAGGTAGGCGCGACTGGTGGCGATCACCTGCACCATGACGGTTTCGGTGATGATCCGGTTGACCAGCTCGGCAGCCGCGTCCAGCACTTGCTCGCAGTTGTCCAGCACGATCAGCACGCGCCGGTTACGGACGTGCTCGATCAGAACGTCCACGGGGTCGACGTTCGGCTGATGATGCGAGATACGCAAGGCTGCAATGAGCAAGTTGCAGATTCGCCGCTCGGCATCCGGCATGTCGGCATGCACGCCGAGTTCGGCAAGGCGAATGAACACCGATGCGTCGTAGTGCTCATTCATATGCACGAGCAGTTCGCCCGCTAATCGCGTCTTCCCGACGCCGGGTGATCCGGTCAGTGTCACCGCGCGGTCGCCGGCGTTCAGCCGCTCGCACACCTCGGCCAGCTCACGGGATCGCCCGAAGAATGTCGTCAGTTGAACACCAGCGGGCAGTTGTCCGGCCGATCTGCGAATGCGCTTATCCACCGCAATGGATGCGATAACGCCAGCCTGCGCCGACCGCGGGTTTTTCTCGGCTCTCGATGTCCTGCACTGTCCCCTCCTCACGCCAGCGCACCCCGCCCGCCCGATCGGCGGACGGCGCTCACTCGGCTCGTGACACCCTCCGTGGCAGATGTCGTACCACCTGTGGCCTGCGAAGATCGACTACTTAACAACCAAACACCCGATCGGGTTAATCATCAACACGCTGCCCGCGCAGGAGGAACGCCAGACCGCGAACGACCGTTTCACTCATCCGACAGAAACCAGACCACACCCAGACTGGCGACAGAGTTGTCAGCAGCAAGCATGCGCCAAGGCGTCCTTAACGCTACGAACCCATACGACTACTTCCCGCAACACCTCGCAGCACAAGCGGCAAATCCGAAACAGTTTCCCGATAAGACCACCACAACTGTTTGCACTTTCTTTCGCGGTCGGTTACTGTTCTCCTCAGCAAGGCAGACCCGTGCTCCACCCTGGGGAGGCGTGGAATCCGGCACGGTCCGCCCGACAATAGGGGCATTCTCGTGTTTCCATCCTCCACGTCACGCCGGACGCAGGTCGCTCGCGGACCGCCGGCATCGCAAGCTCAACAGTAGCGCACCCTACGCGTCCGATAGTGTTTCGGACTTCTCGATCAGTGAACTCCACGACCGGCTTCACACGGCCGGTCTTGTTGTCCCTTGACGTCTCCGCTCAGCCCATCATCGCGTAACCCTGGCTGCGGCACGAGGCACGCCCTTCAGCACACACGTCGATCACACGACACCGCGCTGGACGGCTTCCCTTTTCATACAAGGAGAAACCTCGATGCACAGCCGTCTTTGGCATGCCCTCGCCGCGACCGCGGCCCTACTCGCCTCCACCGTGGCCACCGCCGTCGCGGCACCCCAGACTCCCGCCGGTGACACCGGCGACCACGTGCCCATCGCCGGAAGCACCCCAGCCTGGGCCACCCCGCACACCGAAGTCGCCCGCACCAACGGAAGCACCGTCCGGCACATCCAGGTCGCGCTGGCACTGCGCGATCAGCCCGGTGCCGAACGCCTCGCCGCGCAGCTGGCGACACCGGGCAGCGCCGAGCACGGGAAGTTTCTGTCCTCCAGGGAGTTCCTCGACCGATTCGCACCAACGCAAGACGCCGTCGACCAGGTGTCCCGGTGGTTGGCCAAGCAGGGGCTGCACGTGACCGGAGTCAGCCCGAACAGGCACTTCGTCGACGCCGAGGCCCCGACCGCAGCGTTGGAGTCGGCGTTCGGTACGAGGATCGCCGCGTTCCGTGCTCGCATCGACGGTGTCACCCGGACGCTCACGGCCCCAGCATCGCCCGTCACCGTGCCGATCTCGCTGCGTGCCTCGATCACCGCCGTGCTCGGCCTGGACGACAGCGCCGCCCTGCTCAAGCCCCAGCACACCCGCCCGGCCGCCGTGGCCGCTGAGCAGCACTGCGCGCGCTGGTGGGGCGAGCAGAACAACACCGACGTCCCGCAGAAATACCCGTCCGGGTTCCAATCGAACGCACTCTGCGGCTACACCGGCACCCAGGTCCGTGCGATGTACAAGCTGAGCAACGGAAACACCGGCGTCGGCACGACGATCGGTGTCGTCGGCGCCTACAACTCCGACACCATCGTCGCCGACGCCAACCAGGCCGCCAGCCAGCTCGGCGTGCCGCCGCTGGCCGAGGGCCAGTACAGCGCGGTCCTGCCCGAGGGCGGGTTCACCGACGCGACCGAGTGCGGCGGCGAGGGTTGGGCGGCCGAGCAGACGCTGGACGTGCAGGCCTCGCACACCATCGCCCCGGCGGCGAAGATCCGCTACTACGCCGGGAAGTCCTGCAAGGGCACCGGGATCTACGAGGCGTTCAACCTGGCCGTCGCCGACAACGCCGTAGACGTGATCAGCAACAGCTACGGCAACGCCGACGGCGAGAACAGCTTGCCGCAGATGGCGCGGGATCAGTTCAACTCAATGGCGCTGCAGGCGGCGATCCAGGGCCAGACCGTCACCGTGTCCACCGGCGACGCCGGCAACAACTCCGGCCCCGTCGGCCGCCCGACCGTCAGCTTCCCGTCCTCGAGCCCGTGGGTCGTGGCGGTCGGTGGCACCAGCGTCGGCTTGGACCAGAACAACCAGCCCACGGTGCTGACCGGGTGGGAGAACAGCGGCAACATCCAGTCCGGCAGCAGCTGGGCCCCGCAACAGGATGCGGACGGCCCGTTCGCCTCCGGCGCCGGCGGCGGCAGCTCCGCGCTCTACTACATGCCGAACTGGCAGATGGGCATCTTTCCCGGCAGCGGTGAGAAGCGCGGGGTCCCGGACATCGCGGCGCTGGCCGACTCCTACACCGGGATGCTGGTCGGGCAGACCATCAAGGGCCAGTTCGGGATCGGCTCCTACGGCGGAACGTCGCTGGCCTCGCCGCTGATCGCCGGGCTCGTCGCCGACGCCCAGCAGGCCCGCTCCGGCAACGCCCGCGCGGGGATGCTCACCCCGGCCCTCTACAGCTTGGCGGGATCGAGCGCGATCGCCGACGTCGTCCCACAGAAGGCCGGGGTCTGGACGCCGATGATGCACGCCTTCGGCGGCGTCGCCGTCCCCGGCGGGCAGGGCAGCTACCTGATCGACTTCGACGCCCGCCCCCAGAACCTGCAAAGCGGTCCCGGCTGGGACAACGTCACCGGCCTCGGAACCCCCGCCGACGGCTTCATCACCGCACTTTCCCAGTAACCACAACGTCTTCTCGCGGTGGGCCCGCTCAACAT